>CAMNJH010000052.1 GCA_946541275.1 uncultured Prevotellaceae bacterium | reverse complement strand
GGATTGAAGATTCCAAGGATAGCTTGGCATTGATGACGGCAGTTGTTGCCTTGTCAATGTCGGTACTCAACTGTTTGATTTCAGGAACACGGTTGACAATGTCCTGTTCGGCATCCTTCTCCTGTATTTCCTCCTGAACTTCGTTGAACATTACATCGAAGTCAGGCTTGTTCTCATTGTTTTTACTTTTTCTTATCATAGATATGTGTGATTGTTTTAACGGTGGAAACTACGTTGGCGTGGCTTAGGTTTGCACATGGAGTGAGCCATCTTCAGACATCGACGGGCATAGGCTCTTTCGTCCTCGTCCTTGTCTTTTCCCCATCCTGATTCAGGTGCAGATCCACCACCTCCGCAAGATTCGGACATGGACGTGGCGGCATCAATGTAGCCAGCAAAGAGAAGCATTGCAGTATGGGCAACGTTGACTTCGTCGAGCTGAACCTTCTCAACAGTGGCGGTATCATTGTCTTCTGGAACCTGCCTGTATGAAAAGGGCCAAAGCCCGCGGATGGAAAGTCGGCAATCTCGACCAGCTTAAAACGTCCGAAGAACTGGCAACAATCAAGGATACAATGACTCCCATCGACGAGCAGGCCGATTCGCTCATGGCACTCCTCAACAACTTCGATGAACGCAAACAGAAAATACTGAAAGAATTTGAAGGGGCACAGAATATGGACAACTATTGGTCTGCGGGCGACTACGAGGGTTTTGAGCATTTCATTCAGACTGAGAACGAGGCGAACCCCGCCCTCTATGGTGAGCGCAACAAGAAGTGGATGCCCATCATCATCGAAGCCATAAAGGAGATGCCTACGCTCTTTGTCTTTGGAGCCGGCCACCTGACAGGCCCGGATGGTGTCGTCAGGATGCTCCGCGACGCAGGGTATAAAGTAGAACAGTTGAAGCGGTGAGAAACTATCGTTGCCCGAACAGAGACGAAGGATGCCTATACGCTGACCATCAGCAACGGCACAACCATCAAGGTCGGAAAGCAGAAGAAAGGACTGCGTACTTCTCCTGCATCGCCCTGCCAGTCTTCAGTTTCACCATGATACGGATGGCGTCATAGTGCTTCTGAAGACTGACGCCCTCCATGTCAGGTGCGACATACTATTCATTCAGATGAGCACAATCTTTGCGGACGTAAAGCATGGCAGGATTGAGGATTATTCCCCCAAAAAGTCTGCGCATCACATAAATCCACACCTATGTATTAATCTTTGTTAATCAGGCGCGGCTTCCGTTTTTTTTACTTACCTTTGCTTCGTGATAGAATGCTACTAATCATGAAGAAGCACTATATATTTCTTTTTATGAGCATCTTGCTCTGTCCTCATGTGCTTTTTGCAGCCAATGAGGGTACTGCCTACTGGCTTGACAAGCTGGACCAGAGCCTGCAGCAACGTGACAAGTACGAGCAGCAACGCGTGGACCGCATCAAGCAACTGGAGCAACAGCTCAACGCAGCCAACCAGCTGTCGGGCGCTGACAAGTTCGACCTGAACTATGCCTTATACAACGAGTACAAGAGCTATCGCTACGACTCGGCCCATCACTACAGCATGGAATGCCTGGCCATAGCCCAGCAGCAAGGCCGCGACGACCGCATCATCGAGTCCACCTATGCCCAGGTATTCTCACTGATTTCCGCCGGACTGCTGAGCGAGGCCGAAGACTTGCTCAAGAATATTGACCGCCAGAAGCTGAGCGGCCAACTGCTGCAAGACTACTATGGGCACTACGCCCAGCTGTGGCGCACTAAGGCCGACTATATAGGCCAGGACCCCTACTACTCCACCTACATCAAGCGCAGCAATGCCTACTTGGACTCGCTAATCAGCATGTTGCCCCAGAACTCCATGCTGTGGTGGAACTACACGGGCTCTAAGCAGATGCGCAACCACCTGTACCCCGAGGCGCTGAACTCGTTCAATCAAGTGCTGGCCTGTGACTCCATTCATGCCGACATTCACATGCTGGCCACAACTACGGCCGAGATGGCCTGGGCCTACATCTGGCAAAACGACGAGGAGCGCGCCATTGAGTACTTTGCCCGATCGGCCATTGCCGACAACGAATCGGCCACGCGCGAGATTACCGCCCTCTATCACCTGTCACGCCTCATCTACAAGCGCGGCGACTATGATCGCGCCAGCCGCTATGTGCATCAGGCACTGGAGGACATCAACTTCTACGGCACCCGACTGCGCAAGGTGGAAATCAACGATATACTGCCCATCATTGAGCAAGACCGCTATGACGCCGTGCGCCTGCAGCGCAACTGGCTCTTTGCTGCCACTGCCCTGTTCATCGTGCTGCTCATGGCCATCCTTTGGAGCTACTGGTACATTCGCCGCAAGAACCGCAAGCTGGCCGAAGCCCGCGAGACCATTGCAGGCCAACTGGCCGAGCTGCAGCAGGCCAACCGCCAGCTGAAGGAGGCCGACAAGATTAAGAATGCTTACATAGGCCGCTCGTTCTACACCAATGCCGAGTTCGTGGCCAAGCTGGAGAAACTTTTCCTGGCTCTCGACCGCAAGATAGCAACCCGGCAGTATGAAGACCTGCGCTCCACTCTGAAACAGTCAACGCTGAACAGCGAGCGCGAAAATATGTTCCAGGCCTTCGACGAAACCTTCCTCAAGCTGTTCCCCAATTTCGTGGAGCGCTTCAATGCCCTCTTTGAAGAGAAAGACCGACGCCAACCTGCCAACGAACAGTCGCTGACCAGTGAAATGCGCATCTTCGCACTCATCCGACTGGGCATCACCGACTCAGAGCGCATAGCCAACTTCCTGGACTACTCCGTCCACACGGTGAACACCTACAAGACTCGCATCAAAAACCGCTCGACGGTGGAAAACGAGCAGTTTGAACGCCTGATCATGGAGATATAAAGCCAATATTCCGTTAATACAAACCGCTGGCCGCAGGAAGCACAACTACCTGACAGCCAGCGGTTTCTTTTTTATACAACCGATAATTTATTATACTTTCACTTGTTTTCTTCCCTACGCGGCGGAAAAGCCATAACTTTGCACTTGCTAAAAACCACAAATAGTTTGCAAAGCATGAAAAGATTGTTTACAATGATTGCCCTGTTGGGATGTCTGCTCACCACAAGTGCAGCCGACGTGCTCAACCCGCAAGCCCATCAGCAGGCCATCGTCAATGCCGGTAACGCCCGCTTCACGGTGCTCACACCGCAAATGATTCGTATTCAGTACAGCAGCCGCCAGCTGTTCGAGGACCGCGCCACCTTTGCCGTGGTCAACCGCCAGCTGCCCGTACCCCACTTCACCAAGGAGGAACGCGACGGCTATCTTTACATCACCACCGATGCCCTCACACTTAAATATAAGATAGGGGGCATCATCAGCGGCACACCGTCGGCCGATGCCCTCATCATTCAGTTCAAGCTGAATGGCAGACAGGTCACCTGGTATCCAGGCAAGGACGATGCCTTGAACCTGAAGGGCACCACCCGTACTCTGGACGGCCAGATAGGCGACAACAAACGGCAGGAAATGGAGAACGGACTGCTATCGCGTGCCGGCTGGAGCATCATTGACGAGTCGCCACGCACAAAGCGCGGTGACGGGTCAACGACTTTTGCCTTCAACCCGCCCACCAAAGCCACCCCGACAAAGGGAAGCTACGACGGGGGAACGGACGGCATAGCATGGGTGAGCCAGCCCGTTGACAAGGACGCCATTGACTGGTACTTCCTGGGCTACGGTCATGAATACAAGAAGGCACTGGGCGACTACATCAAGATTGCCGGTCGACAGCCCATGCCCCCACTCTACGTGCTGGGCTACTGGTACAGCAAATATCAACGCTACACCAGCGACGAGTTCATGGAAATAGTGAACGACGTGAAGCGCAACCAGATTCCCATGGACGTCATGATTTTCGACATGGACTGGCACACGGAAGGCTGGACTGGCTGGACCTGGGACCGCACCGCCATTCCTGACCCCGAGGGGCTCATCGACTGGATGCACCAGCAGGGACTGAAGGTCAGCCTGAACCTGCACCCGGCCGACGGCGTGGATGCCGACGAAGACTTCTTCCAACAGCTGCGCACCGACATGGGACTGGGAGCCGATGCCAAGGTGGTGCCCTGGAACCTCAGTGACCCGAAGTTCTATCACTACATGTTCAACAGCATCATCAGGGCCCGCGAACAGCAGGGTGTGGACTTCTGGTGGATTGACTGGCAGCAGAACCTGACCAGCAAGTACATTGACGGGCTCAGCGAGACCTTCTGGTGCAACCACGTCTTTTATAACGACATGCGCCTGAACCGCCCCAATCATCGTCCACTCATCTTCCACCGCTGGGGCGGACTGGGCAGCCATCGCTACCCCATCGGCTTCTCTGGCGACTCTTTCACCACCTATGGCACGCTGGCCTGGCAGCCTTATTTCACTGCTACGGCATCGAACGTGGCCTTCGGATACTGGGGACATGACCTGGGCGGACATCAGCAGACGGGTGACAACGACCCGGAAATCTACCTCAGGTGGATGCAATATGGAGTCTTCACACCCATCTTCCGCACCCATGCCACCAACTGGCCAGGCATTGAACGCCGCATCTGGAAATATGAGAACTTCCCCCTGCTGCTGGAGACAGTGAAACTGCGCTATGCCCTCATGCCCTACATCTACACCGCCTGTCGCCAGGCCTACGATACGGGCGTCAGCCTGTGTCGCCCCTTGTACTACGAGTGGCCTGAGCAGAACGAATCATATCTTTATGAAGATGAGTATATGTTCGGCGACGATATCCTGGTAGCCCCCGTGGTGACCCCTTCTGGCGCCGATGGCAAGGCCATCCGCAAGACCTGGCTGCCTGAAGGCCAGTGGTTCGACGTCTGCCGCAATGAAATCAAGCAGGGTGGTCGTGCCTTCACTGACAGCTATGCCCAACAGGAAACTCCTTACTTCTTCCGCGCTGGCGCCGTCATAGTGAACAACCCGCCTATGCTCAACCTGAACACACGCCCTGACCGTCTGATTGTGAAGGTGGTGCCTGGAGCCAACGGCTCCACCTCGCTCTATGAGGATGAAGGCGACACCGAGGCCTATAAGGAAGGTGCCTTCACCACGACGCACATCAGCCACGAGGGTAGTAGCATCGTCATCAACCCCCGCCAGGGATCCTTCACGGGAATGCCCCAGCAGCGTGCCTACACCGTGCAGTTTCTGGGCCAAGAGCGCCCCAAGGCTGTCACTCTGAACGGGAAGAAGCAGGCCAACGGCACCTGGAACTATAACGAGCAGGCCCATGTGGTCACCGTCTACGTGCCTATCACACCTTGCGACCAGAAGATTAGCATCCAAATTGAAGACTAATAAAAAAGAATGAAGATTATGAAACGGAACATACTGATTACCCTGTCATTCATCATTTGCCAATTAGTATTCTGCCCCGCAGGAGCACAATCACTTTGGATTACAGGCTCAGCTGTGCCTGGAGGTATACAGCAGCTGACGGCCACTCCCGATGGGAACTTCAAATATGCAGGAAGTCTTCAGGCTGGCGAACTGCGCGTGCAGACCACAAAAAAAACCGGCAAAGACACCCGTTACCTGACACCGCTGTTGCCCGATGCCAGTATTGCCAACAAAGGAATTGGCTACACCGAGACCACCGATGCCGAGGCTGCTGGCTGGCAGGTTCCCGTGAGTGAGGACCGCTATCGTTTCACCGTGAATAGGCATGTGCGACTGCTACGCGGCGAGATATTCCAACCCTGGGGTGAGCTGTTTATTGCCGGCGGGGCCACGGAAGTTGGTTGGAAATGCGAGGGGAAGATGCTACTGATGAAGCAGGATGTGGAGAACCCCTGCCTGTGGACATGGGAAGGCGAGCTGAAGAACCACCCCGACGTGGAAGAGCCGCGCAGCTTTAAGTTCCAGGGGCAGGATCGCTGGAATCCAAAATCGCTGCATCCCTATAAGCAAGACACCGACATACTGGAAGACCAGCAAATGCGCACAGGCGGTGATGACACCAAGTGGACCATCAGTCGCGAGGGCACTTACCGCATCTCCGTGGATGTGTTCCATGAAACGGTGAAAGCAGAGGTCATTGACTAAACCTACTCTCTGAAGACTTACCAAAAATAGAATTATAAACCAATAAATCTTTTTATCCTCATGAAGAAGAATCTACTTATTGCAGCCCTGACGATGGCATGTTGCCTGATGGGCAGCACCAAGGCTTTCGCTTTGGGCGAAAAAGACGGTGTCTACCAGATTGGAAATGCCGCCGATCTGGAGGAATTCTCAAACATGGTGGCCAGCGGCAATGGCGGTCTGAATGCTGTGCTGACGGCCGACATCGACATGACGGGCGTAGCCCACCAGCCCATCGGCACTACGGGTAGTACCTACAGCGGCTCGTTTGACGGCCAGCAGCATTTCATTATGAACATGAGCATTGACCTGCCCGAGCAGGAATATGTAGGTCTGTTCGGTGTGCTGAGCAATGGCGCCTATATTAAGAATGTCATCGTTGACTGGTCGTGCAGCATCGTGGGCTCTGCCTTCGTTGGCGGCATCGCCGGTGGCACGAATGGCGGCGGATCAGTGACTTTCGAGAACTGCGGAAATGAAGGTAATGTTGGCGCACAGAACCAGAATGCAGCAGGCATCTGCGGCGTGAGCATGAACAGTGCCTGCGGCATCAAGATGATTCACTGCTTCAACTCAGGTGGCATCAGCGGCGACCGCGAGTGCGCATCGCTCTGCGGATGGGTAGGCGACTCGGGCAGCGCCATCACCAACTGCTACAACTCGGGCTACGTCATCGGCATGGATGGTACCAACAGTCTCTGGCGCAATGGTAATGGCAAGGGCACGAACAACTACGATGCCTACGGCTACCAGGGAACGCTCATCAGCCAGGATGACTACGACCTGAGCAGCGGCGCTGTGTGCTACCAGATAAATGGCAACCAGTCGGATGATGTGACATGGTTCCAGCGCCTGAACGAGGACTTGCACCCCGTGCCATTCAGCAGCCATGGAATTGTTTACGCCGTAGGCGACCTGAACTGCGACGGTTCGTCGAAAGGCGGCGAACTGAGCTTCTCGAACACCAATGCTTCAAACCGCGATCCCCACAAGTTTGTTGACGGTATCTGCTCTGTTTGCGGTGACGTGGACTACAACTACAAACCGCTGACTGCCGACAATTTTTATGAGTTGAGCACCCCTGCCGACCTGAACTGGCTGGCCGCCCTGGTGAACCACGGAGCCAAAAATGTGAACGTGCGACTGATGACCGACATTGACTTTAGCGAATACACCCAGAAGGACGTGATGATTGGCGGCAATGCCTACACACAGGATGAGACCTTTGCCTTTGAAGGTGTGTTCGACGGTCTGGAGCATGCCATCACCGTCAACTTCAATGCAAGCTACGACGGCGTGGGCCTTTTCAAAGTGATTGAGAACGCTACCGTCAAGAACCTGATAGTGAAGGGAAACATTGAGACCACCCAGCGCTATGCAGGCGGTCTGAGCAGCGTGGCTCGTGGCACAACGCTGATTGAGAATGTCATCGTGGCAGTGAACATCACGGGCAGCTATCCTGGCGATGCCACCCACGGAGGAATCCTGGCTATAGGCCATGAGCACCCCACCCTGCGCAACTGTGCTTTCGTGGGCAGCATGAATGCACCTGACAGCGAGGGTAGCGCAGCTATCATTGGCTATGCACATGGCAGCGTGGAGACTCGCATCCTGAACACCTATGTGGCTCCACAGCTGATGAGCCTGACGGGCAACTCGACCATTATTGCCCGCCACGTAGACAACATCGTAAACTGCTTCTTTACCGACAACATTGTATCCCTGTGGGATGATGCAGCAACCATGGTTAGTCAGGAAGCTGTGGCTACAGGCGAACTGGCCTATAAGCTGAATGAAGGCGGAGCTGACGGCGGCTGGCGCCAGACGCTGGGTAGCGATGAATATCCCGTTCCCTTCAGCAGCCATCTGATGGTCTATGCCAACGGAACACTGAACTGCGACGGCACGCCCAAGGGTGACATCAGCTATTCTAACACTCAGGGTGAGCCCCAGCGCGATGCCCACCAGTACCAGAACGACATCTGCTCAGTATGCGGTGCTCGCATCATCCGTAACGGAGCTCAACTGAAAGCGCTGGCCGACGACATCAACCAGGGTATTGCAGATGGCAACATCATTGTTGACCTGGATGCCGACATCGACATGAAAGGCATTGCATTCGAGGGTATCGGCACCAGATTCACCCAACCTATTGATGAAGAGAGCAGTGAAGACGTGAAACGTCCGTTCACAGGCTATTTTGACGGTCACGGCCATCACATTCAGAACATGGTCATTGACGCCCAGGAGGGCAACAAGGGACTGTTCGGATTGGCAAGTGGAGCCACCATCAAGAATGTCATCGTGGACAATAGTTGTGAAATATACTCCACTGGTTATTCTGCAGGTATAGTAGGAACGGCTATGGGCCGCGCCACCATTACCATTGAGAATTGCGGCAATGAAGCCCTGGTCAATGTGGGTGTTGACGGTGTGAACGGCGCCGGCATCCTGGGCGTGAACGATTTGAGCGAAGCTTTCGTGCGCATCATCAATTGCTACAATACTGGCGACATTATAGGCCAGCGTGAGTGTGGCGCCATCTCTGGCTGGCTAGGCGACCGCGCCGAAGTCATCAACACCTACAATAGCGGAACCGTGGCTCCCGGCTCTATTGACGGCGACCGTACCTTCGCCCGTTACAACGGCAGCGGCGTAACCTTCACCAACTGCTATGAAGTGGACGGACGCCAAGTAACAGCCGCAGAGGCAGCCGACGTGGTCAGCGGAAAGCTGTGCTACATGCTGAATGAAGGTGCTGGTGCCACCATCTATTACCAGACGCTGGGTAGCGACCTTCATCCCGTGCTTGACGCCTCTCACAAGAAGGTTGTCATGGAGGGTAATGACTATGTGAACGAGGGCCAGAGTGGTATTGAAGAAGTTCATTCCGCTATCGCTACGACTACTGCCACTCAAATTTACGACATGCAGGGCAGGAAAGTCAACTCGGCCACCAAGAGCGGGCTGTACATCGTTAACGGCAAGAAATACTTGGTAAAGTAAAGCTGTTGTTTTGTATGATGACGAGAAGAGTCATTGGTTTCATGGCCTGTCTGACCATTGCCACCCTGGCAATGGCTCAGACGGCCTTTATGACAGATGACAGCGGAAACGGCCAGTTGGTAAGTACGGCTGTCTTTTATCCAAAAGACTATGATGCCAAGCAGCATCAGCCCTCCCCCATCTTCGTGCATGAGCCACAGGCACTAAAGCCCCTTGCAAACAGCTGGCAATTGCGCCCTGTATTCACTCAGGTGGGCGGCAAGAGCGTGGCCACTATACATGTGGGAGAAGGCGTTGACCTTTATGGCACAGGCGAGGTGACAGGCCCACTACGCCGCAATGGCATCACTATCGGCCTATGGAATGTGGACACGCCCGCCTACAGCGTGGACGGAGGCTCGCACCTCTACCAGAGTCATCCATGGGTATTGGGATTGCGACGCGACGGATCTGCCTTCGGCATCATAGCAGACAACACATGGAAGCAGACCATCAAGACTGACAATGACGTGGTGTTTGAAAGTGAAGGTCCTGCCTTCAGAATAGTCATCTTTGAGGGAAAGAATCCTCAGGCAGTGATGCAGGCACTGGTCAATCTGACAGGTCCGATGGAGCTGCCGCCACTGTGGGCGCTGGGCTATCAGCAATGCCGTTTCAGCTATCAGCCCGACACACGGGTAATGGAAGTTGCCGACCTGTTGCGCCAGCATCGCATCCCAGCTGACGTAATTTGGATGGACATAGACTACATGGACGGCTATAAAATCTTTACCTTCAGCCCCAAAGAATTCCCTCAGCCCCAAAAGCTGAACGACTATCTACATCAGCACAATTTCAAGGCTGTCTACATGATTGATCCTGGCGTGAAAGTGGAATCGGGCTACTTCGTGGACGATCAGGGCTCTGCGGGAGACTATTGGGTGAAAGACAAGGACGGAAAGCCCTATGTGGGCAATGTATGGCCTGGCCCCTGCCACTTTCCCGACTTCACTCGTCCTGAGGTTCGCCTCTGGTGGGCCTCGCTCTACAAGGATTATATGGCCAAGGGCATTGACGGCGTATGGAACGACATGAACGAGCCATCCGTGTTCGGTGGCCCTGGCGGAACAATGCCTACAGAAAACTGGCATCGAGGCGGTGACGGTCTGGCTGCTGGTTCACACTTGCGTTTCCACAATGTATATGGACTGAACATGGTGCGCGCCAGCCGTGAAGGATTGCTGCTGGCCAATCCGCAGAAGCGGCCGTTTATCCTCTCACGTTCAAACTTCCTGGGCGGACATCGCTATGCGGCCACCTGGACAGGTGATAATCTGTCGTCATGGGACCAGCTGAAGCTCAGTGTACCGATGACGCTGACCCTAGGACTATCCGGCCAGCCCTTCAATGGCCCCGACATAGGCGGATTCTGCGAGAGTGCCAACGGAGAACTGCTGGCTCACTGGACAGCTATGGGGGTATTCTTCCCGTTTGTGCGAAACCACAGCATCAAAGGCTCTGTTGACCAAGAGCCATGGGCTTTCGATGAAGAGGTACTCAACGCCTGCCGCACGGCCATTGAACGCCGCTACATACTCATGCCCTACATCTATACGCTTTTCCGCGAGGCCAGCATCAATGGCATGCCCGTGATGCGTCCTCTGTTCATGGCTGATCCCACTGACTTGAACCTGAGAAGTGAAGAACGCTCTTTCCTGTTGGGAGGTGACCTGATGGTGATACCCAGATGGGCAGAGAACACAGCACTGCCCCAAGGCGAATGGCAGGAGACAGAATTGCAAGCCCAGGCCAGAAACCAGCAGAAAGACAACTACCAGGCCATCCTACGTCAGCGTCCAGGATCCATCATACCCCTGGCAAATCTGGCGCAAAGCACTAATGAAATGCGCACAGACTCGCTCACTCTGTTAGTCTGCCTGGATGAAGAGGGAAAAGCCTGCGGACAGCTCTATGAAGATGACGGTGACGGTTTCTCTTACCGTTCGGGCAACTATCGTCTCACCACCATCAGCGCACAGCTGGAGAAAAAGCAGCTGAGTGTTAGCATGAAACAAACTGAAGGCCTGATGGCCGCTCCACAACGCACCCTGCGCGTAGCATATATGAAGAAGGGGCGCTTACATTATTCTAATTGGCAAAGTGGAAACCACGCAACCATTAAGATAAAATAGAACAACTCCTAAAACTTAAAGCATTATGAACAAAAGACTTTCTTCTATGATTGCACTGGCCTGCTTCCTGACATTCGGAAACAGCGCCTGGGCATTGGAACAGACCGACGGCATCTACCAGATTGCTACAGCCGCCGACCTGATTGAATTTGCTGGTATTGTCAATAATGGAGAGAACAATGCCAACGCTACTCTAACAGCCGACATTGACATGACAAACCAGTCGTGGACACCTATCGGAAACAACGAACACCGCTACACAGGAACCTTCGACGGTCAGTATCACATGATAGACAACCTGAAATATGAAGGCGGCGAAAACGCCGGAATATTCGGCGTGGTCGACGGTGGCTGTGTGCTGAAGAACTTCGTTGCCGGCCCAGGCAATAAGATAAGCGGCACTGACAAGGTAGGCGGTTTGATAGGACGTTCCGAAGGAAGCGGCTGGGTAACTCTGGAGAACGTGGGCCATGAGGGCTATGTCTATGCCACTGGAGCCAACGCTGCTGCCATCATTGGCGTAGTGATGAATGGAGGTCCCGCCACCCGTATCACCAACTGCTACAACATGGGCAATGTGCGTGGCGAAAACGAGAGTGCCATTATCACCGGATGGTTTGGCGGTCATGGCAGCGTAGAAGTGAAAAACTTCTGGAACACTGGAGCCGTAGAATGGGGACAGGACGGCAGCAACTCACTTTGGCGCAACAGCACTGGCATCACCAAGGAGAACGTATATCACCTCTATAACGACCAGGAAGCCACAGTCATAGACCCTGAGGGCATGGCTACGGGCAAGCTGGCCTATCAGGTGAACGGCAATGCTGATGCCGGTGTGTGGCGCCAGAATCTGGAGGGTGACAATAAGGATGCCCACCCCACCTTTGACCCTACTCATGCACTGGTTTATGCCAATGGTGAGCTGGACTGCGCTGGCAACCCCAAGGAGGGCAGCAATCCCACCTATTCTAATACTGAAGGTTCCGTGCGCGACTCACACGATTTCCAGGCTGGCTTCTGCACTGTCTGTGGAACCATTCAGGAAGACTTCTGTACCAAGGAGGATGGCTACTACCTAGTAGGCGATGGCGATCAGTTAAACTGGCTGGCCTTTCAAGTGAACATTCTGGGCAACGGCGCTGCAAATGCCCGTCTGACGGCAGACATTGATATGAGCGGGAAGGCCTGGACACCCATAGGACAGGATGCCAAGGACTATAAGGGACATTTCGACGGACAGGGACACCGCATCCTAAACCTGAAGACTAATGCAGACAAGGACAACCAAGCTCTTTTCGGCCAGGCAGTGGGAGGAGCCGTAATTGAGAACATAATCATCGACGCTTCTTGTGTCATGAAGGGTAAGGCTTTCACTGCCGGTATCCTGGGACATGTATGGGGCGATGGTGTCATCGTTCGCAACTGTGGTAATGAGGCTAACATCATCGGTTCAGCCCAGAACGCTGCAGGCATCGTGGGTTGCTCGGAGAAGGTGGTGCACATCAGCAACTGCTACAACATTGGACAGATTTCCGGCTCACACGAGAACGCTGGTATTTGCGCGTGGATGGGCAGTGGTAATTCCACTATCAGGAACTGCTACAGCACAACAACCATCAACAATGGCGAAGGCCTCTGGCGTAATGGTTCCGTACAGGGCGAAAATATGTACCAGATGAATGGACAGCAAGGAACAGCCTTTACCGCTGAGCAAATGAAGAGCGGTGAACTGACCTACCTCCTAAATGGCAAGCAGAGCAACGAGGTGGCATGGTTCCAGAAGATTGGTACAGACACTCATCCCATGCCTTTCGGCAATGACGTGGTGTATGCCAATGGTACATTGGATTGCGCGGGCAATGCCAAGGAAGGCAGTGAGCTAACCTACTCGAACACCGAGGGTGCTACCCGCGATGAGCACCAATTTGACGACGGATTCTGCACCGTATGCCAGACTCCCGATCCTGACTATCTGACGCTGACCAACGGAGCCTATAGCCTGGCATCGGCCAAGGACGTGGTATGGTTTGCAGCCATCGTGAACGGAGGTAACACGACAGCTAATGCCCGACTGATGGGTGACATCGACTTTACTGATGTGACTTTCCGCGGCATAGGTAACGGCAGCGCTCCTTATGCAGGAACCTTCGACGGACAACGGGCCATCATTAAGAATCTCACCATTGACATGGCTGATGACGAGAACGTGGGCTTCTTCCGCGATATCACCGCAGGCGCACACATCATGAACCTCACCATTGACAGCAGTTGCCAGTTCTTTGGCAAAGCATTTGCCGGCGCTTTCGTCGGACACACCAGTGGAAACGGCGAGGCTGTGCTGGAGCAGCTGGGCAATGAGGCCGCAGTGACCACCATGAATCAAAACGCTGGTGCCATCGTGGGCTGCAACACTTCTGGCGAACTACATCTGGTTCTCACCAACTGCTACAATGCTGGACACATCAGTAGCGGATGGGAAGCAGGCGGTCTGTCAGGCTGGCTTGGCAATGATGCCAACACGACGAACTGCTATAACATGGGACAAGTGACCAACGGTGAATCGTTTGCTCGAGGCAACAACATTCAGATTGTCAACTGCTTCGACCCCATTACCAACTGGCCAGCCCTCCCTGCTTCACCAATGGAAGACTTCACCAATGGCACCATTTTCAACCTGCTGGTTGAAGCCGCTGGCGAAGGTATCTGGTACCTCAGCGCAGCCGAAGAAGGGCATCCCGTGCTCTACGTCACTGACTACACTACAACGGGCATCCAGAAACTGGCTACAGAGGGACTTGCCAAGACCGCTGGTACTGAGATCTACGACTTGCAGGGCAGGAAAGTAGCTCAGCCTAAGCATGGCGTCTACGTAAAGAACGGACGCAAGCTCATTGTCAAATAAAAAGACATACAATGAAAATAATCCTTTTCTCGCTGCTCATGCTGGCCAGTAGCCCCATGCTACTGGCGGCAGAGGCAGACACCCCCCAACCACAGGCAAATCCCGAGGCCGTTGTGACCTCGGGACGTGCCCGTTTCACGGTGCTGACACCCCAGATGATACGCATACAGTTCAGCACCAGGCAGCAGTTTGAAGACCGCGCCACCTTTGCTGTCATCAACCGTCAACTGCCTGTCCCCGAATTCACTACACGCGAGGAGGACGGCTACCTATACATTGAAACTAGTGCACTCACCCTACGTTACAAGATGGGCTCCATCATCAGCCCGGCGTTGAAGGCTCCCACCAATCTATCTATCACCATACATGAGCCTCAGACAACTATCTGGTATCCAGGCAAAGAGGATGCACTCAATCTGAAAGGCACCAAGCGCACTCTGGACACTGCCAGCGGCGACAACCAGCGTGGAGAGCTGGAAGACGGCATCATATCAAGAGCCGGATGGGCCATTATTGATGAATCACCACGCACCAAGCGAGGCGACGGCTCTACCACCTTTGCCTTCGACAAAAGCGTAGATGGCATTCCTTGGCTTGATAGCCCAGTTGATCCGAATGCATACGATTGGTACTTCATGGGCTACGGACACGACTACAAACGCGCCATAGGCGACTATATAAAGATTGCAGGCCGCCAGCCACTGCCACCACGCTACGTGCTAGGCTACTGGTATAGCAAATACCAACGCTATTCGCAGCAAGACTTCATCAACATAGTAAACGACATCAAGCAAAACGACATACCTCTTGACGTAATGATTTTCGACATGGACTGGCATTTAGACGGATGGACGGGATGGACGTGGAACAAAAACCTCATTCCTAATCCAGAAGGACTGATACGCTGGATGCACAATCAGGGCATCAAGGTCAGCCTGAACCTGCACCCAGCTGACGGTGTTGCTAGCCATGAAGACCACTTCCAGGAGATTAAAGCTGACATGAACATGACAGGCGACCGCGTACCATGGATGCTTGAAGACTCCACTTTCTATCGCTCTATGTTCAGTCATATCATACATGAACGCGAACAACAAGGTGTTGACTTCTGGTGGATTGACTGGCAGCAGAACCTGACCAGCAACTACACACCAGGCCTGAGCGAGACATTCTGGTGCAACCATGTGTTCTTCAACGACATGCGACTGAACAGGCCAGAGCGACGGCCCTTCATCTTCCACCGCTGGGGCGGCCTAGGCAGTCACCGTTATCCTATCGGATTCTCAGGGGACACCTACAGCACTTTCGGTTCACTAGCCTTCCAACCCTATTTCACCGCTACTGCATCAAACGTCTGCTTTGGATATTGGGGACATGACCTGGGAGGACACTTGCAAATAGCGCCTACTGATCCGGAACTGATGCTTAGATGGCTGCAATTCGGTGTTTTCTCACCCATCTTCCGCACACATGGTGCTAGCCAAGAGGGCAATGAAAGGCGTATCTGGATGTACCCCAACTTCCCTCAGCTGCTGAAGTGCGTTGATCTGCGCTATCAGCTCATGCCCTACATCTACACCGCCGCCCGACAGGCTTACGATACCGGAATCTCCATCTGCCGGCCTCTCTACTACGACTGGCCAGAAGAAAACGAAGCCTACAGGCAACAGGGCGAGTATATGTTTGGCGACGATATTCTAGCATCACCAGTGGTCACGCCCGTAGAAGGTAACGGCAAGGCTTTTCACAAGACTTGGTTGCCTAGTGGAAACAATTGGTATGATGTATGCAGACACCGCCTGCTCAACGGAGGCCAGACCATCAGCGATGAATACACTCAGGAAGAAATACCCTACTTCCTGCGCGCAGGAGCCATCATACCTTGTAACCCCAAAATGAAAAACCTGAAAACATTATCTGGCGAACTGCTACTGATGATAGCACCAGGGGCCGACGGACAAACAACACTTTATGAGGACGAGGGCGACACACAAGACTACATCAACGGGGCATACACTACCACCAGAATGAGCTATGATGCCAGCACAAGCACGCTGACCATAGCACCTACAGAAGGTTCATTCGAGGGCATGCCTATAGAGCGCGCCTGGCAAGTTTCCTTCCTAGGACAGCAGAAACCCTACACCGTTTACGTGAACGGAAAACCATATACCGAATGGACGTGGGACGAACAGACGGGCAATGTCACCGTAATCGTGCCAACAACACCATGCTCTTCGCAGGTGATAGTCCGCCTGGAGAGCAATCCTTCAGGAATTGCTGACATTATATCTGGCAACAGAAAGGGTTCAGGCTGCAATTCATACGACCTAAATGGTCATAGCGTTGGGAATCAGCAAAAGAGAGGGATCCTCATCAAACGTTCAATGCAACCCAATGGGACCGTTAACACACATAAATATATAAGCCGATGAAAAAGTCACTATTCCACATAGCTCTTACCATAGTATTATTGCTATCCATTCAATCGCTCAAAGCTCAGCAGTTCAATGCGCTATGGGCTACTGGCTCGGCTATACCTAACGGACCGCAACAGCTGACAAGGCGTCCAGACGGACAGTACCGCTTTGCTGGTGTCTTGATGCAGGGAGAACTTAAAGTGATGACCACCGAATACTATCAAGAGGGTGTAACACAATTCCTAAAACCCCAACTAATAGACTCCTACCTCATCAATAATGGATTAAACTATGTGCTCACTACCGACGCAAGCCAGCCTGGATGGGTAGTATCTTTCAAAGAGGACACCTATCGCTTTCTAGTTGACCCATCCAACAGGATCATCAGGGGAGAACTCATGTTGCCTTGGAACGAATTGTTCGTAGCTGGAAGCGCATTCCCAGGTGGATCAAACAATATTGAGTGGGATCGCAATGCCATGTCGCCATTCATTCGTGACCACAACAACCCATATGTCTTTACCTGGATAGGAGAGTTGGGGGTATACGAAGATGTAGTGGAACCTGGACGCTTTAAACTGGAGGGCCAGATGACATGGGGACCCCGCGAGATGCATCCTTTCACACAAGACGAAGACATTCTGGTAGCATCACAAATGAGACAGGGCGGAGATGACACTAAATGGCATGTCTCACAGAAAGGAAACTATATAATTACGGTTGACCTGTTCAATGAGACAATACACGCAGAACTGATAGCTTCAGCACGGGAAGAGGAAAACAACAGTATTGACCTACCTATACAGAGAAATGAGATATCAAAACAGACTTTCTATGATCTTTGCGGAAGACGGATAAGCACCCCAAAACAGGGTATCATCCTATATCGGCAAACCGACGGCACCATTCGCAAAGTGATGAAACGCTAATACAAGCACTGGTATAGTTACTATGTTTATATCAAGAACATAGTAACTATATTTTTGCTTTATCCACTTCTTCCAGTACCAAACGAGTATTGAAGCATTAGAGCCAATACACACAAAATCCCCCGGGTCATCAGACCCGGGGGACTCACTGAGTGTGATTGAAAAGA
>CAMNJH010000051.1 GCA_946541275.1 uncultured Prevotellaceae bacterium | reverse complement strand
AGACAACAATCTGAAGAAGCTGCAGGAAGACATGTATCGCTATTTCAGTACAAACAGGAAGATTCAGGTGAAGCAACTGGAGGCAAAGAACGACCAGCTGAGCCAGGCCTACGACCAGCTGGAAAAAACAACTTCTGCGAAAGAGCGCATTGAAAGCGAGCTGCGCATAGCCCGCGACATACAGATGTCAATGGTGCCCAGCAGCTTCCCAAGCCGCTCAGACCTGGATATCTATGCCTACATGATGCCCGCCAAGGAGGTAGGTGGCGATTTGTACAGCTTCGTGCTGGAGGACAGCAGCCTCTACTTTTGCATTGGCGACGTCAGCGGAAAGGGCGTGCCCGCCTCGCTCTTCATGGCTCAGACCATACGGCTGTTCCACATGCTGGCCTCACAGTATCTGGCGCCTGCTGCCATCGCAACAAAGATGAACAACGAACTCGCTGAGAACAACGAACAGGGCATGTTCGTCACCATGTTCATAGGGCAGGCCGACCTGACCAACGGCCAGCTGGACTTCTGCAACTGCGGCCACAACCCGCCCGTGCAGGGCTTGCAGTTCCTGGAAGTGGAGCCCAATGCTCCACTGGGACTCTGGCCCGGATTGGAGTACATAGGCGAGCACATTGAGGACATCCGCCACCAGCGCCTTTTCCTCTACACCGATGGGCTAAACGAGGCTGAGGACGTGTGGCACAACCAGTTCGGCGATGACAACATCATCCTGCTACTGGAAAAGCACCCTGCCTTCAGTTGCCAACAAACCATTGACGTGATGAAGCAGGCCGTGGCCGACCATGCGGACAATGCAGAACCATCTGACGATCTTACCATGCTATGCTTGAAAGTCAAGGGATAAAGACTTGAAAGGAGAAAAAGAACGGGGCAACCCATACGTAGATATTTTTAGATAAACAATATTCAATAAATTGAGGCGCATTTCCATCATCTTAACTCTGCTGGCTCTGGTAGCCTGCCTGGGGGTGAAAGCACAGACGTCTGACAGCAAGATTGCCAGGCTGCAAGCAGACATGTATCGTCTGTTCTCCACCAACCTTGTGGACAGTTTCAACCTTGTGGTGGAACAGCTGAAGGAGGCTGCCCAACAGGTTGGTGATGAGCGCACCTTCTACAAGGCATGGGGCAATCAGGCCATGTACAATTTCTCTAATATAGGCCGCGACCAGGGACTTGAGGAAATAGCAAAGGCCAGGGAATACGCCAAACAGCACAACAGCAAATACGGCCTCCTCACCTCTTCCTATGCCAACGCATCCATGCTGAGCACCCTGAAACTTTACGATCAGGCCGAAAAGGCCTATCGCGAGGCCATTGAGTACAAAGAAACCTACTTCCCCGACGAAAGTGGAGCCGCCTACTATCTGGGACTGGCCAAGTTATATGTCAATCAAAGCAAGTCAGAGCAAGTGCTCGAGTGTGCCAGGAAGACGCTGGCCGACCCACATCTCATTCCACTACACCGACTTTCGGCGTGGAGCTATCTTTGCATTGGTATCTACATTAGCAATTCACCCAACAAGTATGAACTCTTTAACACGTACTATGCTGAACGCGAGAAAGCCAAAGCTGTTGTGGGCCACGACGATAACTTAGGACATCTGGTGGATTCGGAAAAGGCCATCATCAACAACGACCCGGAAGAGGCATTACGACAGGCCGAGGCTTTGCCGCCTGGATTGAACCGCCTGAGCTCCCTACATCGCGCGCTGGCCCTCATGGGCAGATACAAGGAGGCCTACGAGGAGCTGTACAATTACTTGAAAGCCAAGGATTCAATAAATAATGAAGAATTCAAGCGTTGGTCTTCTGAAAGCGCCATACAGCAGGGACTGGTACGAATGGAAAATGAAGCCAAGGACTTGCGACTGGCCAATCAGGAGCTGGAGCTGTCGAAAATTACCAGCGAACTGGAGCAGCAGCGACTGGAGGCCGAGGCCAACGAGCTGAAGCTGAAAAACCAAAATGCCGAGTTGGAGCGGTCCGCCATGCAGCTAGAGAAGGCCACCCTGGACGGCATCACCAAGGAGCTGGATCTGCGACAGAAGCTGATGGATGCCGAAGCCCAGAACCAAGCCGAACACTCACGACGGCAGACCCGCCACTTTATCTACATCATCATTGGCATCGTTCTGGCTTCCCTGGCCTACATCATCTATCGCAGAATGAGCCAGGTGAAGCAGCTGAAGGCAAAGAACGACCAACTGAGCCAGGCCTACGACCAGCTGGAGAAAACAACTTCGGTAAAAGAGCGCATTGAAAGTGAGCTGCGCATAGCCCGCGACATACAGATGTCAATGGTGCCCAGCAGCTTCCCAAGCCGCTCAGACCTGGATATCTATGCCTACATGATGCCCGCCAAGGAGGTAGGTGGCGATTTGTACAGCTTCGTGCTGGAGGACAGCAGCCTCTACTTTTGCATTGGCGACGTCAGCGGAAAGGGCGTGCCCGCCTCGCTCTTCATGGCTCAGACCATACGGCTGTTCCGCATGCTTGCTGCTCAGCATCTGGCACCCGCCGCCATCGCGACAAAGATGAACAACGAACTCTCAGAGAACAACGAACAGGGCATGTTCGTCACCATGTTCATAGGGCAGGCCAACCTGACCAACGGCCAGCTGGACTTCTGCAACTGCGGCCACAACCCCCCCGTGCTAGGTTTGCAGTTCCTGGAAGTGGAGCCCAATGCTCCACTGGGGCTCTGGTCCGAGCTGGAATACATAGGCGAGCACATTGAGGACATCCGCCACCAGCGCCTGTTCCTCTACACAGATGGACTGAACGAAGCTGAGGATGTGTGGCACAACCAGTTCGGTGATGACAACATCCCTCTCATATTGGAAGAACACCCCGCCTTCAGCTGCCAGCAGACCATTGACGTGATGAAACAGGCCGTAGCCGACCACGCGGGCAACGCAGAGCCATCTGACGACCTCACCATGCTATGTGTGAAAGTGATGGGATAGTAATTAACTAAAATAAGGCGGCTGATTGTCATTTCTACCACTTTTTTTGTTTACCTTTGCAGCAGTAATTATATGTCGAACATAAAATCATAGTCAATGAGTCATAGTTTTAGATCTTTTATCAACGTAGAAGACATCGGCCCACTTGAAAAGGCACTGGCCGAGGCAATGGAAATAAAGAACGACCGTTTTAAGTATCAGCATCTGGGCAAGAACAAAACGCTCATGATGATATTCTTCAACAACTCACTGCGCACACGACTCAGCACGCAGAAGGCAGCCATGAATCTGGGCATGAATGTTATAGTGCTCGATGTCAATGCTGGTGCCTGGAAACTAGAGACCGAGCGTGGCGTCATCATGGACGGAGACAAGAGCGAGCACTTGCTGGAGGCTATTCCCGTGATGGGCTGCTATTGTGACATCATTGGCGTGCGTTCCTTCGCCAGACTCACTGACCGTGAATACGACTATGCCGAGACCGTGCTGAACCAGTTTATCAAATATTCTGGCCGCCCTGTGTTCGCCATGGAGACAGCCACGGTGCACCCTCTGCAGGCCTTTGCCGACCTGATTACGATTAAGGAAAACCTCCCGCAACCCACCTCTAGTAAAGAGGGAGCTCCGAAGGTGGTGCTCACCTGGGCCCCTCACTGCCGGGCGCTGCCCCAAGCCGTGCCCAACAGCTTTGCCCAGTGGATGCTGGCTGCCCCTGATGTGGACTTGGTCATCACTCATCCCAAGGGCTACGAGCTGGACCCGAAGTTCACCGCCGGAGCCCGCGTGGAGTACGACCAGCGCAAGGCTTTCGAGGGCGCTGACTTCATCTATGCCAAGAACTGGAGCAATCCTGGCGTGACGAATCCGGCTGACTACGGCAAGATTACGTGCGACGACCGTTCATGGACCGTTGACACCGAGCACATGTCGTGGACCAACAACGGAAAGTTCATGCACTGCCTGCCCGTGCGTCGCAACCTCATCGTTACCGACGATGTCATTGAGAGCCCCAACAGTCTGGTCATCCCCGAGGCAGCCAATCGTGAAATCAGCTGCTCCGTGGTGCTGAAACGGATGCTGGAAGCCCTGTAGCTGAAGCTATACGGTGTAATCTTCCACCAACTGGCGGAATAGTGGTACGCGGCACAGCAGGTCGCGACACCCCGTAATAATCATTTGTTTGCGCGCGCGCGTCAACGCCACGTTCAGTTTGCGGTCTATCACCGTGCCATCTTCATCCTCGAAGGTGGTGGCGGTGAGGAAGTCCAGCTGATAGATATGGCTGATGGAGAAGCTGTAGATGATGACGTCGCGCTGGCTTCCCTGATAGCGCTCCACGGTATCGATGGTGATGGCACTCAGGGCTTCGTCATCGGCCAGGAGCTGGCGGATGAGGGCTATCTGTCGGCGATAGGGCACAATGACACCCACGGTGGACTTGGCATTGAAATGACTGCCCGCAAAGCGACGTATGCGGTGCAGCACGTCGGCCACCAGACGGGCTTCGGCATCATTGTCACCCAAATCAGCTTCCAGGAACAACACCCTGCGCGACATCAGTTTCTTGTCGAGCTCATCTTGTGGAGGCAGACCATAGTCCAGCGCTTGCTCCTGCTGATGTGGCAATGGAACGGCACGCAACTGCTCATGCTGGTAGAAATGTTCCAAGGGGAAGGCAGCCACCTCAGGATGCATGCGCCCATGACTGTGCAGCGTGCCCACGAACAACGTGCGTCCCTGACGCTGCTCCCAGCGCAACAAGCGCTCAAAGAGTGATTGCCGACAATCTTCGAGCCCTATCTCACGCAAACATTCCTCCATCACTGCCGACTGCTCAGGGCTTTGCTGCACCACGGCGGGCAGCTGCTTATGGTCGCCCACCAGCACAAAACGGTCGATGGCATCGCTGGCCAGCAGGCCAATAATGGAAGGCTCCAGTATCTGCGAAGCCTCGTCGACTATGGCCAGACTGAAATGTTTCAGCTGGAGGATATAGGGTTGTGACTGCAGCATGGCCGACGTAGCCACAATGATGGGCGTCTGGCTGATGAGGCGCTGTGCTTGTTCCAAATGGCCAGCCCCTGCCAGCTTACTGTCCAGCAGATAGGGCACGAAGCGTTCATCGCACGAGGCCACCTTTCCCAGCCGCAGGAAAGGTACGGCGTTCTCCCCAGTCTGGGGGAAGAGGCTGCACAACATGGCGCATATCTCGTCAACGGCTCTGTTAGTGTATGCCATGAGGAGAATGCCCGAAGTCCCCACGGCCAGCTCTTCCTCAATGATGAACCGCAGTGCCATCGAGGTCTTGCCTGTTCCCGGTGGGCCCACCAACAGGTAATAGTCCTTGGCCTGGCGGATACCTAGCAGCACTTCATCGTAAGAGGGATGATAGGAGCGCGACAACTGCACGTCCTGGTCGGCCTCAGGCTGGCGCTGTCCCAGCAGCAGGTCACGACGGCGGGGATTGGCGGTGATGAACCGTTGCAGGGAGCGTATGGACGAGTTCGTGGAGATGTCGCTGTCACCATGCTCCACAGCCCAAGTCCTGTTGTCATCCTGCCTGAAGTAGCGTGTGTTGTGCTGCACGTCGTTCAGCACTACGGTCAGGCTGTCGGCGGCCAGTTTTTTCAATGTTCCCTTGAACAGAATATTCTTCCTCACGTCGGGCTCGCCCACATAGTTATACAGGTAGACCATGTCGCCTGGGCGAAAATTGGGCGTGACGCCCTCCCCTGTCTGCTCCTCGCCATCCGTCGTCACTGGCTGATGTGCAATGCTGAGCGTCATTTCGCCCGCTTCCATCTGTTCATGACTGATAGGCATGAGGCGCAGATTCATCAGGATGTTGCCTGTTTCCAATTTCTCCTGCAGAGGCATTTGCCACAAGTCAGCCGCACAGCCCTTGGAGTGGTGCAGACGCGTCTCTGCCGAGCCCAGCTTCGAGGCCAGCTGCTCAGCATAGACAAAGGCTAGCATGCGCTCAAAGTAAGCGCGCTCCAGCGGTGAAATCAACCGCAGCTGCTGGTTCAGCCGCTCCAGCTCGGGCAACACATAGTTATCGAAAGTGAAGCTGTGGGGCACATCCTTATACACAATGTCGGCCGTCAGTGATGACAGGATACGATGAGGCCCCTGCCGAGCCATGAACAGGTCGGTGGCCACAATCTTATTGCGCAGCTGCAAGGCTTCGCGCAGTAAGGAGTGATAGTAATTCACGGAGAGCAAGCCCTGGGCAGCGGGATAGCGCGAATAGAGCAGCCGCGTATCCACCTGACGCTCGGTCCATCCGAAGTTATAGCGCAGCACGCCATAGTACAACAGCAGCTGCACGTAATGGTTTTCCAACTGGAGGCCGTATTTGTCAGGGATCATGTATTCCAGCTTGCGGTTCTTGCCCGACTTCTGCTCCACCAGCAGTCCCGCAGCAGTGTAGCCGCCGTCATCATGCGTTGCAGGCTGCACATAGCTCGTTGGCACGGTCATCAAGTCCACTCGCCCCTGCAATCCCAGCCTTTCGCACACGAACGAGGGCTCCAGCAGTGCACCCTGCCCTTTTGTCAACAGAGGCGACAGCACTTTCACGGCCTGGCGGATGTTGCTGACCTGTCGTTCTGCCTCTGTCTTGAAGCTCTGCGGGTCAAAATCGGGACAGGCGCAGAATCGCAAGGCCTGCTCACGGAAGGAGCGCTTCAGCGAGGCAGCCGTAGAGGCCTGCTGTCCCTGGTTGATGATATCGTCGAGCGCCGCACCTGCGAAGTTACCTAAAAGGATGGCTTGCGAGTTGGCCTTCTCCTTGAGCCTGCCAATCGTATACAGGTACGGATGATGCCCGTAGTCTGAGAAACAGGCAGCAAGCGATGAAATATCCACCAGAAAGTCGGGTTCCACAATGACCTGCCCGGGAACGATGAGCTGCTCGTCCTGATGGCAGTCCAGCAAGTTCAGCTGCATTTCCGGACGTACCAGGGTGCGCAGATAGGAAAAATCGCGGCCGTCGGTGGTGTCCTGATAGTCTATGGTGATGGGACCGTCTTCCGTTTCGGCCAGTATCTGTTTATCGTCAACGGTGCTGACAATACAACGCACGTAGTCCCTGTTGATAGTCAGGTGGGTGGGCAGGGGGCGCTGGTCGGCGGATAGCAGGCTCAGCAGTTCACCAGGCACGGCGGAATGGAACACGGCAGAAATGAGCCTCACCACGGCCTTCACGTCGTACGTCCAGTCGGCCTTGTCAATAGCCTTCCCCGTGTTGGAGTGGCGCCTGGCCGTCTGCAAGTTGTAAGCGTCAACAGCGCTCAGGCCAAGCCGCTTTGTCAGGAAGTCGACTTGTGAAAACAGGTTTCCGAAGGCTCCACCCTGCTGGCGACAGCCCTCAGCGCAAGCCAGCACCAGCACTTCATGCAACTTTCGCGTGGACGATGCGCTGGGCTGGCTGGCGGCCAGGTCTTTACATATGCCGTATAGTTCAGATACTTCCATCGCGTTGCAGGCGTTCTGACAATTTATCAAGCATGTCTGCAGTCATCTCTTTCAATCCATACCGGTGTTGCCATCCCCATTCCTTCCGTGCACAGCTGTCGTCCATCATGTCAGGCCAGGAGTCGGCAATCGATTGCTTCAGCGGGTCAACATCATAGTCCATCTCAAAATCGGGCTTCAATTTCTTGATGGCATGGTAAATCATATCAGGGTCAAAGCTCATGGCTGCCACATTGAAGCCATTGTGGTGCACCAGCCGCGTGGGGTCGGCCTCCATCAGCTGTATGGCGGCGTGCAGGGCATCGGGCATGTACATCATGTCCATGCGTGTGCCCGCCTTGATGGGGCATACGAAGCGCTGGCCACGCACGGCCGAATAGTAGATGTCAACAGCATAGTCGGTGGTGCCGCCACCTGGAGGCGTAACGTAGCTGATGATGCCCGGGAAGCGCACGGAGCGTGTGTCGACGCCGTATTTGAAGTGATACCAGTCGCTGATCAGCTCAGTGGTCACCTTCGACACGCCATAGATGGTTCGTGGGCGCTGAATGGTGTCCTGCGGCGTCATATCGTGCGGTGTTTCCAGCCCGAAGGAGCCAATAGAGCTGGGTGTAAACACAGCGCAATGCTCCTGCCGCGCCACTTCCAGGATATTCCACAGGCCGTCAATGCCAATCTGCCAGGCCAGCCGAGGCTTCGACTCGGCCACCACCGAGAGCAGCGCGGCCAGGTTATAGATGGTGTCAATATGATGTTCCTTCACCACTGCTGCAATAGCATCTCCGTCAGTGACGTCGGCCAGGGCCATGGGCCCGCTCTCGGCCAGCGCTCCATGAGGCTCAGCCCCATGTATATAGCCAGCCACCACGTGCGAGCCGCCATAGCGCTGTCTCAGTTCCATAGTCAATTCCGAGCCTATCTGCCCTGTAGAGCCTATCACAAGAATATTTTTCATTGTTATCAAAGGTTTTAAATTGATTGAATGTGCAAAGATAGGCAAAAAGTTTGATTCTTTTGTTTCTTTTTGAAAAAAAATACTTAATTTTGCAACCGATTTTTACATTAACGTTAAAGGAGGACTTACACAGGATGAAAAAACCATTCGTTTTTCTGGCCATTATGATGCTGTCTGCCGTGATGGCAATGGCCGCACCCCGCTCAAAGGCTGAAATGCAAGCTGCAGCCCGCCAAGCCATCAACAAGCAGCGCTCAAACCGCCATTTGGCACCCAGCAACCAGCCTCTGAAAACGCTGAGAAGCATGAAGCAGCTGGAGCTGATTGGCACTGAAGAAAGCGGCTATGCCGTCATCGCTACCGACGACCTGATGCCCGCCGTGATGGGCGTGTCAGAAGGTCGCTATTCACAAGGAGCAAACGAGAATTTCGAGTGGTGGCTGGCCGCTACGAATGAGGCCGTCGAACATCTGGTGGCCAACAACATGCCGCTGCAGGTCACTACGCCCGACCCCGACAAGTTCCCCACTCAAGTTCCCTCCATGGTAACCTCACGCTGGGACCAGGATAAGCCTTACAACAACCTGTGCCCTGCCTTCAATTCTTCCACGAACTGTCTCACCGGATGCGTGGCCACCGCCATGGCCCAGGTGCTGAACTATCACAAGAAGCCCGAACATGGGCAGGGCGCCCGCACCATCTACTATCCCCAGGGCGCCGTGTCGACGGGACAGCCCGTCACAGCCAATTTCTATGAGGACTATTACGACTGGGAAAACATGCTCGACTACTACGTAGGCGACAACTACTCGCAAGAGGAGGCCAATGCCGTGGCTCTGCTGATGCGCGACTGCGGCGTGGCAGCTAACATGGAGTATGGTGGCCCCAATGAAGGCAGTGGCACCTACTCTGAGGATGCTGCCGACGGCCTGCGCGAATATTTTGGCTTCGCTGATGCCCAGTGCCTAAAGCGCGACTACTACCCCGAGTCCAAATGGATGGAAATCATCTACGAGGAACTGTCGGAAAACGGCCCCCTCTACTATGCCGGCGCCAGCTGGTCAAGCGGCGGCCATGCCTTCGTCTTCGACGGCTACGACGCTGAAGGAAAGGTATCAGTGAACTGGGGATGGAGCGGCCAGGATGATGGCTACTTCTTCATCAGCCAGCTGAACCCTAGTTTTTATGACTTCAACATTCAGCAGGACATGATTGTTGGCATCAAGAGCAATAACCACTCACTGCTGCGCACCGAAACGGTCACCGTCTTCCTGCCAGGACAGCTGAGGAGTATGTTGGAAAGCGTTGAAGCAGAAGGAATGATTGGCACGCTCACCGTCAACGGCCCGTTGAATGGTGACGACCTGACCTACATACGCGAGCTGGCCGGCTTTGATGCCAACGGCGAGTCAACTGGCAAGCGCCTGCGCATTCTTGACCTGAGCAATGCACGCCTGGAGGGCAACGAGCTACCTGACGGAATATTCAAGAACTGCTCCAACCTGCAGCGCGTGCGACTGCCCGAGAGCCTTACCGCCATTGGCGCCGACGCCTTCAATGGCTGCAAGGGACTGGGTGAGCTGCGCGTCACCACCAAGATTGTTCCCACGCTGAAGGGTACTTCCGTGTTCAATGGAATGCCATTTGGAACCGCCAAGCTCTACGTGCGCAGCGGACTGAAGACCAAATTTGCACAGGCTGCCCAGTGGAACAAATTCGGCGAGAACAACATCCTGCAGTTTGGAACCACCCTGAAAGTACGCAACGAGATTCGCAACTACGGCGAACAGAACCCCAAGTTCACCTACAACATCATTGGCGACAAGAGCATCGTGGGTGAGCCGCGCATTTACTGCGAAGCCACCGAGTCATCGCCCGCCGGCCGCTATCCCATCATGATCAGCCCAGGCAACGTGGCCAACTCAGAAATCTACGACTTCATTGACGGCTACCTCATCATCAAGAAGATTGACGGCGTCATTGCACAGGTGAAAGATGCTGAGCGCTGCGTGGGCGAGCCCGATCCGCAGTTTGAGATGAACTACATTGGCTTGGTGAACGGCGACCTGACACCCACCTGGGCCGAGGAACCCGTCTTCTCCACGTCGGCCACAGCCACGTCGAAGCCCGGCAACTATATTGTCTACGTCAAGAGCGCCACGGCCGACAGCTACAACATCACGTTCCTGCCTGGCACCCTGAAGGTAAAGCCTGCACCCGTACCCGATGGCATTTCCGACCTGAACGCTGCCGATGACGGCCAGGCTCCTGCCTACAACCTGCAAGGGCAGCAAACGACGCCCTCAAAGAAAGGACTGTACATCAGGAACGGAAAGAAGATTCTGAAGTAATTATCACTCCCAATTATCACCCAGCCCCTCCCCTAGCAAGGGAGGGGTTGTCTTTGAGCCATATACCTGCCTCTCGCGCACGTACGCGCACGCGCATTTATTTTATAGATAAAAAGTGCCACAAGCGATACCAAGCAATATATTCGCTTGAGCAACAGACAGTTACGGGTGCATTTTGGGTGACTGCTTTTTGCTACTGGAAATACTACCAGATTTCTTAGGAAAAAACTGGATTTTTTATCATGGGGGTCGACTTTTTCAGTTCTGTACTGCCGGTAGCATTTTAGGGAATCGTTCGTGCACCCGTATGGGTCTGCTTGCCAACCAGTTGGAACTTCTCTGCTTCCAGCTGCATGGCACGTGCCACATCGTCAGGAGTGACGGGCACACGACCACGCCCCAGCTCAGGTGCATTGAATGACTTCAGCGTATTGTCGTAGAAGCGGGGATATCGCTGTGGCAGGCAGAAAGGCTTGTGGGCATGGCCCTCGCGGTCAACATAGCTGAAATAGGGCTTGCCAAAGAGGCCGTCGTCGCGCTTGGATGCAAAGACAAACCAGCGGCTGTTGCTGGCCCAAGAGTGATAGGTGTCGCTCTTCTGGCTGTTCACCACGCCCAGCGTGTCAATGATGCCCGTCTGCAGGTCCATCAGCTGCAAATCGGCCTCAGGATGCCAGATGGGGAAAGTGCCATAGTCGGCCACGGTGTAGAGCAGATAGCGCCCGTCAGGGCTGATGCGGGGATGGCAGACGGAATGCTTGCCCCGAGGTCCTGGCTGCTGTTGTGATACAGCAGCGCACTGGACAGCAGCACTGGGAACCAGGGTATCAACCTGCTGGCCGAAGGTGCCCGAAGCCTCGTCGAAGGGAATGCGCACCAAGGCATACTGCAGGCGCTCTACGTCGCTAGGCAGCTGCACGCTGTCAGCAGCACAATAATAGATGTAGCGCCCGTCGGGCGAGAAGGTGGGGAAAGTCTCAAAGACACTAGCCTGCGCCGTCAGCGGGCAGTTCAGGATGCTATGCTGCTGCAGGTCGGCCACGTAGACGTCGCTCTTCGAGTCGTAGACCTCCAGCCGCTTCCGGGGCTGGCTGTGGAAGGCAGGAATGATGAGATTGGTGGAGAAACAGATGTAACGGCCAGAAGGAGAGAAACCGAAGTAGACACTGGACGACAGCATAGAGTCGGCCTTCAAGTCCAGCTTACGCAACTGTCCGCACTGGTTCAGAATGGCACCGCCGCCGGGACCTCGCACGTAGAGCATGGACAGGGCTGGGTTCTGCGAGCCAAAGGTATGACAGTTCATGCAACGGTTCTCCTGATGCACGTAGTCAGCCAGCGGGGCCTCATCGAAGTTTTCCGTGCAGCGCTGGCGCAGTTCCACATGGTTCCACACTTCGTAGTCGGGCTCAATGAGCCGGTAGGTGAGACAGGGGTCAATACTGTCGGGCACCACGCGCCAGTTGAATGGCCGGTACTGCCGCCAGCGTCCGTCAACACGGGCGCTCACGGTCACCCTGAGGGGCATCTGAACCGACGCCATCTGTGCCAGCAGCGCCTTCCACTCATCCAGGTCGAACACAGCTTCGCAACCGCGTGCCCGCAGGGTGATACTGCGCTGGTCGGGGCTGATGACGTCACTTCCCTCCACACGCACTTCAATGGCCTCGCAACCCTCCAGGCGCAGCAGGAAGTTGAGCGGCGCAATGTTGACAGGAATGGTCACGTCGCAATAGTCAGGATAGATGGGCGGCAGCTCATCCACCTGCTGGGCGTCCTTAGGAACGGGCGTGCAGGCACTCTGCAGCAGGATGGCCAGGCCAAGTGACAGCCACATACGGAGTCCATGGCAACAGCCCGACAGGTTTCTCATCTTTACATTTCTCATTCCTTGTTCCTCATTCCTCAAATCTCACTTTGTCAAAGTAGTACCAATAGGTATCGCTGAAGGCCTCGCTGCCCCGCTGCTGGTTGTACTGCTGGAAGCGCTTCACCACATCGGGCATCTGAATAAGGCGCTGCCACTCCTCGGCGGGGGCCTCGGTTCCGGCCAGCCAGATGCAGAGAGCCTCCTGGTAGAGCCTCTTCAGGCGTGGCTGAGTGGCGCAGTAGCGGTCGTAGTCGCGCTTGAAGTTGGAAATGTCCTTCAGCTGTAGCTCGGTGCACAGCATATAGTCAAGGGCCACCATGTTGGTTGGATTGGAGTCGAGCAGCTGCATCATCAGGAAGTGTGAGTTGTCATTGATGGCCAGCGTGTCCTGTTTGTTGGCCATCAGCGCCTTCTGCTGGTAGAGGGCGTTCTGCGGTGCTGTGCGGGCCCAGTGGGCATAGGCCACGGTCTGCTCCAGCAGTCGCAGGTATTTGCGGGCGGCCAGCGTGTCGCCACTGACAAGGTTCACCTCGGCCATTCGCTTCACCATACGCACATTGCGGTTATCGGCTGAGAAGACGTTCGCCATCATGGCGGCTCGCTCGGTGAAGGTCATATCTCCTAGCACCCAATAGAGCTCGTTCATGTTCTTGATGGTATAAAGGGGCGTCTCGGGACCTATCTTGTGCAGGGTGCCCAACTCATTGGGAATCCAGCGCAAGAACTGGTCGGGCAGCAGCCCGCGCTGAGCCATGACCAGATTGTAGAAGAACTTCATCTCGGTCAGAGGCTGCTCCTCGGCCTCCACAAGACTGATGACGCGGTCATAGTTGCCAAAGCGGTATTCATTGTCGACGGCCAGCATGCGCTCCAGCTGCCAGTCAGGACCCGCCAAGCGTCCCAGCCGGGGAGCCCCAAAGAGCCATGCGGCCAAAGGGAGTAGTGCCACGCCCAGCACACTGACCACGGCTCGTCTACGCACCAGCAGCGCACAGAGCCACAATGCCAGCGCCCATCCCAGCACGGCCACGGCCCCGCTGAGCGGGAAGCTGTGGTGCAGCTGGAACACGGCCTCAATGGTGACAACTATGAGTGCCACCATCAGTGACAGCCAGCGCCACACCTTCACGCTGCGCAACGCAGCATAGAGCAACGTGGCAGCAGCCCAGAGGCACAGGCTGAGGATGGCGGCTCCGGCATAGCGGTAATAATAATATTGAGTAAGATAGTCGCCTGACAGCCTGGACAGCCATCCGCAGCCACGGTAGGTGCTGACGTAGTCGGCTGACATCAGGAACAACTGATTCTGCTCCTTGTAGAAGAAGTGATAGCTGTAGGCCTGCTCAAAGAATCCCCAGCAGCACAAGGCCCAGATGGCCAAGAGTACCCAGGGATAATATCTTTTAGCCCATCTCATTTCTGGTTGTCTTTCTCTCTGATCTCCACGCGGCGAATCTTTCCGCTGATGGTCTTAGGCAGTTCGTCCACAAACTCCACGATACGAGGATATTTATAGGGTGCCGTCACCTTCTTCACGTGCTGTTGCAGTTCCTTCACCAACGCGTCGCCAGCCTTGTCCTTCCACTCCTTTCCCAGCACCACGGTGGCCTTCACCACCATGCCGCGAATGTCATCGGGCACGCCCGTGATGGCGCACTCCACCACGGCGGGGTGGGTCATCAGGGCCGATTCCACCTCGAACGGGCCTATGCGGTAGCCGCTGGACTTGATGACATCGTCAATGCGGCCTTCAAACCAGTAGTAGCCGTCCTCGTCGCGCCAGGCCATGTCGCCCGTGTGGTACAGGCCGTCGTGCCAGGCCTCGCGGGTCTTCTCCTCGTCGCGATAGTAGCCCTTGAACAGTCCGATGGGCTTCTTGTCGCCCACGCGCACCACGATTTCGCCCTTCTCACCGTCCTCGCAGGGGGTGCCATCGGCGCGCAGCAGGTCAATGTCGTACTGAGCATTGGGTATGCCCATTGAGCCGGGCTTCGGCGTCATCCAGGGGAAGGTGCCCAGCGTCATCGTTGTCTCGGTCTGGCCGAAGCCCTCCATCATGCGGATGCCGGTCTTCTCCAGGAACTTTTCGTAGACAGCGGGGTTCAGGGCTTCGCCTGCCGTGCAGCAGTATTCAAGCGACGAGAGGTCGTACTTGCTGAGGTCCTCGCGTATCATGAAGCGGTAGATGGTAGGCGGTGCACAGAAGCTCGTCACCTTGTACTTCTCCATCTGGCGCAGCAGCGTGTCAGCGTTGAATTTCTCGTGGTCGAAGACGAACACCGTTGCCCCAGCAAACCACTGTCCGTAGAACTTACCCCATACGGCCTTGCCCCAGCCAGTATCGGCCACGGTGAGGTGGAGCGAGCCCGGATGCAGGTTGTGCCAGAACACGCCCGTGGTCAGATGGCCCATGGCGTAGAGGTAGTCGTGAGCCACCATCTTCGGTTCGCCGCTGGTGCCGCTGGTGAAGTACATCAGCATGGTGTCGTCGTTGGTATTGACGAAGGCAGGGCGCAGGAATCGCGGGGCCTGCTTTATTTCACTTTGGTAGTCACGGAAGCCTTCGGGGATGGACTTGCCATGGTCAGTAATGGTAATGTATTGCTTGACCGTAGGGCTCTCGCTCTTGGCTGCCTGAATCTGGCTCACCACATAGGGATCATCCACACAGATGATGGCCTTCACGCTCGCGCGCGTATTCCTATATATGATATCCTTCTTCGTCAGCATGTGGGTGGCTGGAATGACGATGGCGCCAATCTTGCACAGTGCCAGCATGACTATCCACCACTCATAGCGGCGCTTCAGGATGAGCATCACGGGGTCGTTCTTGCCGATGCCCAGCGACAGCAGATAGGCGGCAGCCTGGTCGCTCTGCTCCTTCAGCTGTCCGAAGGTGGCACGTATCTCCTCACCCTGGTCGTTGGTCCACAGCAGCGCCAACTTCTCGGGTGCCTCCTCGGCCCAGGCGTCCATCACGTCGTAGGCGAAGTTGAAGTTCTCGGGGATGATGAACTCCAGATGCTTGTTGTAATCCTCCACAGAGTTGAAGCTTGTCTGCTTCAGGAATCTCGTCAGAAGTCCCTGCTCCCTCCCCTCCTGATGGAGGGGCGTAGTTACTCCTGCATTGTTGATTTTGTTATCCATAACGGGTTTTTATTTAAGTCTGATTTCTCCCCTATCCTCATGAAAGGGCAGGGGGCGGGTCATCTTATTCCACGGTGAATGCCAGGAACTTCACGGCCTTGTTGCCCACGGCCAGCATGCCGTGCGGCTTGGTGGAGTCGAAATAAATGGAGTCGCCCTCTTCCAGCACAATGGTCTTGCCACCGATGTACAATTCCATCTTGCCCTCCAGCACGAGGTTGAACTCCTGTCCGGCATGCGTATTCTTGTACACCACATGTGCCTCGGGCTTCGGCTCAACGGTCACAATGAACACATCTGCCTTGTGGCCCACGAATCCGCTCACCAGCGACTGGTATTTATAAGCTTTCGTGCGCTCAATGCTCACGCCCTGACCGTTGCGCACCACGAAGTATGACTTCATGTGGGGTGTCTCGGCGAAGATGAGCTCCTCGGTAGAGATGCCGTACTTCTTGGCAATCTTCATCAGGTTCGAGATGGTGATGTCCGCCTCGCCCCGCTCTATCAGTTCATACTTCTCTACTCCGATACCAATGACCTCGGCCACCTCCTCGGCGGGAATGTCAAGAACGTCGCGCAGACCGCGCAGGCGCTCACCTATTTGCTTTAATTGCTCGTCCATATCCAGCTGTTTAGTTTATTTTGCTGCAAAATTACTAAGAATTCCTGGATTTTTGCTATTTTTGTGGCAAAAATGTGTCACAAAGCAAAAGTATTTGCGTATAGAGGGTAGATGACGAACGAGGAATTCAAGGATGAGGCGCGCCGCTTGCGGCCCAAGCTGCTGGAGGTGGCACGGCGCTATCTGGGCGACGAAGACGCCGAGGACACGGTGCAGGATGCACTGCTGCGCCTGTGGCAGATGCTCGACCAGCTGCATCTGCCGCTCGATGCGCTGGCGTCAGTCCTCACCCGCAATCTCTGCATAGACCGCCTGCGACGCCTGCATCCACAGGTGACGCTCAAGGAAGACCTGGAAAGAACGGAGAGCGAAGCACCACCCACTGACGAGCGCATAGACCGCATGATGAGCGTCATAGCCACGCTTCCGCCACTGCAGCAAACCATTCTCCGGCTGCGCCACATGGAGGGAATGGAAATGGGCCAGATAGCCGCTCTCATAGGCAGCAGCGAAGTGGCCATACGCAAGGCCCTGAGCCGAGCACGACAATCAGTAAGAGAACAATATCTTAGGAAATATGGACAATGAACTGAAAATACGCACCCTGACGGAACGCTTCTTCGACGGCGAGACCACACTGGACGAGGAGCAGCAGCTATACTCCTACTTCCAGCAGGCGCCCGAGGACCTGCCCGCTGACCTGCGCCCCATGCGAGAGCTGTTCCTTGACCTGCAGGCCGTGGCCGCCCCGACGGTTGCTGAAGAAAAGCAACACACGGGCCAGCGGCAAACGGGGAACCGCTGGCGCTGGGCCGTGGCCGCTGTCGTGGCCGTGCTGCTGACCGGTGGCGCACTGACGCTGTTCCAGCGCAACCAGCAGGAGGCAGACGGCGAAGAGCTGGTGGCCTATATCTACGGCCAGCGCACCACCGACCCCAGCGTGGTGCTCGGCGAGATGCAGAAGACCATGACCGCCATGGCCGACGATGGCTCAGCCGACCTGGTGGAGCAGCAACTGAAAAACATGTTCAGCAACGAATAAACAATAATGTATATGAGAAAGACCGTAATCATACTATTGCTGCTCACCGCCCAACTCATCGGATGGGCGCAGACGGGCCTGCACATCAATGAGCTCTTCGAGGGACGCATCATCCCCCAGGAGCGCATGATGGAGACCCGCGTGAGGGGGAAATCTATAGCAAAGTATCAGCTCACCTACTACCGCAGCCTGCGTCTGAACGTCACGAACAAGGAAGCCGGACAGCTGCGCCAGCTGCTGGGACTGGATACCGAGCAGAGCATTGACTGGCGTACCAGTCGCAAGAATCCCCACAGCTGGGACACCTGGACCTGCAAGATGCAGATGCCGTCGACAGGTAACAAGAACCGCTTCCTGTGCTATCAGGAAGAGTGGGACAAAGAGCACGAGCAGTGCAAGCTGACCGTCATCTACATGGAGGGCAGCGTGGACAGCTTGGAAAAACTGGAACAATTACTAAAATAAAATATGACTATGAAACGAATCCTGTTGAGTTTATCATTACTCATTTCCTATTTATCATTCAGCAGCGTGGCTGCGCAAAATGACACACTGGTCATCAACCATCCCAACAAGGTGACCATCATCAGCAGCGACTCACTTCAGCGCGTCATCGTCAGCGGCAAGCAGGGCGAAGACGACTTCCACTACCAGAACACCATCCGCCTGGTGGACGGCAACT
>CAMNJH010000050.1 GCA_946541275.1 uncultured Prevotellaceae bacterium | reverse complement strand
GCAGGGGTGGGGTCTCTATCTTTATTAAAAAACAATTTAAGTCTATAAGTCATGATACTTTTGTGCCAAGTTCTATATCATTACCTAAAGAAAAGCACAGTTAGTTATTGTTAGTTTAGCTTTGCAGTATTAGTAGTTTAATTATGTTAACGCGTGAAGGCCGCATCGGGAGGTGCGGCCTTTATTCCCCAAAAAATGGTTATCTTTGCACCCAAAAACAGGAAACGAATTATGATAAGAAGACTAATTCTGACACTTGCCGTGGTGGTGACGGCCCTTGGCGGCGCCACAGCTCAGGAGGTGGACACCACCCTGTCACGGCATGACTTCTTCTATGCCGGACAGAGCAAGCAGCGCCGCATGTTCATGGTGAAGGACGGACAGGTGAGCTGGGCATACCAGGACCAGCTGCACCGCGGAGAAATCAGCGACGCCGTGCTGATGAGCGACGGCCACATTCTGGTGGCCCACCAGTATGGCGTGGCCGAAGTGACGCAGCAGAACGAGACCGTGTGGCACTATGCCGCTCCCGAGGGCACCGAGATTCACACCATTCAGCCCATAGGCCGCAGCCACGTGGTGTTTGTGCAGAACGGCAAGCCCGCCAAGGCTGTGGTGATGGAGATTCCGGCCTGCCGCATCGTGCGAGAGTTTGAGCTGCCCATCAACGAGAAAGGCTCGGTGCACGGACAGTTCCGCAATGCCCGCCTGAGCAGTCGCGGCACGCTGCTGGTGGCCAACATGGCGATGGGCTGCATACACGAGTTTACCAGCCAGGGGCAGGAGGTGGACCGCTGGACGGGCATGCTGCCCTGGAGCGTTCAGGAGATGCCTAAGACGGGCAACCTGCTCATCACTGGCCGCAAGGGCCTTATTCAGGAAATCAACCGCCAGGGACAGACGGTGTGGCAGCTGAACACCACCGTCTACGGCGTCACGCAGCCCCAGAAGACGGTGCGCCTGAAGGATGGCGGACACATCATCAACAACTGGTATAATGAGTGGCAGAAGCCCGCCCCCGGCACCACCCCTGTCGGGACTGGCAGCGGCCTACAAGCCATTGAGCTTGACAAGGACGGCCGACTGGTGTGGCAGCTCAGCGCCTGGAAGGACCCCGACCTGGGGCCCTCCACCACCATTCAGCTACTCAGTGACCCCGTCAACCGTGACCACCTGTTCTTCGGCGAGTTCAACGCACGCAGCCCCCGTCTCTTCTCCGGGCCCAACGAGCCCATAGGCCAGGGGCGCGGCATCCATCCGGGACGCGTGGCCTGGGTGCATGCGCCGGGCGTGGCCAGCTGGGACGGCAAGACGGGCCTGTGGGTGGAAGACCGCTGGAACAATCAGCAGAAAGCCGACCAGATGGTGGACGAGGCCGTGATGCTGCTGACGGGCGAGGCCACGGCCAAGAAGGCCTGGCAGGCACTGTTCAAGCACTTCAACAAGACCCACGGACGCGGCAACAGGGGCTACCGGCGGGGCGAGAGCATAGCCGTGAAGCTGAACCTGAACAATGCCATCACCCACCACGACACCATTGAGCTGAACTCGTCGCCCTTTGTCACGCTGGCCCTGGTGCGCTCCATGGTGCGCCACGGCGGCGTCCGCCAGCAGGACATCATCCTCTGCGAGCCCAGCCGTGCCATCACCGACAGTATATATAATAAGGTGCACCGCGAGTTCCCCCTGGTGCGCATGATTGACAACCTGGGCGGCGACGGGCGCCAGAAGTGCGAGTACTACCCCGGGCAGATAGACTACTCCGTGGACAACGGCAAGATGGCCCGCGGACTGGCCAAGTGCATAGTGGATGCCGACTACCTGATCAACAGCGCCCTGCTGAAGACGCACAGTGGACCCGGCGTGACGCTGACCGCCAAGAACTGGTATGGCGCCACCGACATCAACCTGCTGTGGCGACAGAACGCCCACAACAACGTCAGCCAGGACAAGCGCAACGGCAAGCCGCAGTACAAGACCTTCGTGGACTGGATGACGCACAAGCACCTGGGCCAGAAGGCACTGCTGTTCCTCATTGACGGCACCTATGGCTCGCGCGATGTGAACGGGGCCCCCAATCCTAAGTGGATGAAGGAGCCGTTCTGTGGCGACTGGGCCTGCTCCATCATCGTCTCACAGGACGAGGTGGCCTGCGACGCCGTCGGCATGGACATTATTATCAATGAGTGGCCCGAGTTCCAGAGCCTGAACTTCTGCGATGAGTATCTGCGCGAGGCCGCCTCGCTGCCCAGTGCGCCCAGCGGCACCGTCTACAAGCAGGACGGCAAGCCCGTTGACAAGCCCGTGGGACTGTTTGAGCACTGGGACAAAGACCATCACTACACCAGCATTGACCTCAAGTACAAGAAGCTATGACGAGCATACTGTTCAGAGGCGAGAGGACAGCCCCCTTCAGGCTCTTCCTGCTGGCGGTCGTATCCCTGGCCGCCCAGCTCGCGCCGCTCACCTCCACGGCCCAGGTGGCCGATGCCTTCCAGGGCGTTCTGCCAGTCACTGACGCCCGGATGATGAAGAGCCTGAACGGCCAGTGGCTGCTGAAGGTGGTGGAGGGCACGGACGAGCTGACGCCGGTGCCCGCTGCCGACGAGACGTGGCGGCTCATCCCCGTGCCCGGCTGCTGGGAGCAGTACGGCTTCTGCCAGCCCAGCTACGACAAGGCGCTGCCGCTGACGGGCTACTACCGCACCCGCTTCACCTTGCCCAGCCACTGGCAGGGCCACCGCATCATCATCCGTCTGGACGGCGTGCTCTATGGCTACGACCTCTTTGTCAACGGCCGGGCCGCCGGCTCATGGCGCTCGGCCTACAACACAGCCATGTTCGACATCACCGACCATCTCACCACCCGCGCCGCCAAGGGGAAAGGCCGTGAATGGGGCGAGCAGGAGCTGGCCCTGCGCGTCATCACCCAGTTCCGCGGCAGCGATTTCGACTACAACGACGACTGGGCGCCCTCAGGCATCTTCCGCGACGTCACGCTGATGGCCGTGCCCAGCACCCACCTGAGCGACCTGACCATCCACACCCGCAACACGGGCGAGGTGAGCGTTGAGACGACGGTTGCCAACGGGAAAGGCGCCTTCGTGACGCACGAGATTCTCGACGCCAGCGGGCGCGTGGTGGGAACCAGCCGCGTGGAGCATCCCCATCTGTGGACGGCCGAGACGCCCTACCTGTACACCCTGCGCACCACGCTCAGCAACAAGCAGGGCACGCTGCAAACCTTTGAGCACCGCTTCGGCTTCCGCGAGCTGACCATCGACGGAAACGTGCTGAAGCTCAACGGCCAGCCCATCAAGCTACGCGGCGTCACCTCGCACAGCACCGACCCCACGACGGTGAAGGTCATCAGCGAGGCCAGCATCCTCAGCGACATGCAGCTCATGAAGGAGGCTTCCATCAACTATATCCGCACGTCGCACTATCCCCGCGAACCGCGCTTCTATGAGCTGGCCGACTCGCTCGGCTTCTACATCATTGACGAGGTGCCCTTCGGCTATGGCGACAAGAACCTGTCTGACACCACCTTCTATCCCGTGCTGCAGCAGCGGGCCCAGGCCACCATCCGCCGCGACAAGAACCATCCCTCGGTGCTCATTTGGAGCCTGGGCAATGAGAATCCGCTGACCGACATCTGCGTCCGCCTGGGCCACTACGTGAAGAGCCAGCTGGACCACTCACGCCCCATTTGCTATCCGCAGGTAGGCTCCTATTTCCGCCGGTTCAACTACGACTTCCCCCGGGTGGCCGACGTCTACGCCCCCCACTACCCCTCGACGTCGCAGATTGCCGACTTCTATCAGCGGGCCGACCGCCCCGTCATCTTCACCGAGTACTGCCACACGCTGGGCATCTCACTGGAAGACCACGACCGCCAGTGGGAAATCATTGAGCGCACGCCCGGCATCGCCGGAGGCAGCGTCTGGGAGTGGGTCGACCAGGGCATGCCCTTCCGCGAACCGCTCAGCAGCCGCTATGGCTATGAGGAGCGCGTCTTCACTTCACAGGACGGCGGCTTCGAGATGCACGGCAACAAAGGCACCGACGGCCTGCTCTATGCCGACCGCACCCCACTGCCCAACTACTACGAGCTGCAGCACAACTACGCCCGCGCCCTGGTGAGCTCCGTCAGTGCCGATGCTATGGCCACCCGCCTGACCATCACCAACCGCTACGACTTCCTCAACCTGAAGGACAACGTCACCTTCCACTGGACGCTGACCAACAACCGCGACACCGTGATGCGGGGGGCCTTCAGCCCTGACTGCCAGCCCCACGCCACCACCGTCTACACCCTCAGCCTGCCCCGGCAGGATGGGCTCAGCCTCCTTCAGTTCAACATGGTGGATGCACAGGGGCACCAGTTCCTCCAGCAGTCGTTCGTGCTGAACAAGCCACAGGTGGCCTGGGCAGGAAAAGCCACGGCGCTGGCTGCCGATAAGCTGGCCGGCGCCCCTCATGGCAGCGCCTCATTGCCCGTCAAGCGGGAGTTCATCCGCACAGGCCGCAAGCCCACCATGGCCGAACGGCTCACCCAGAAGGGCCGACTGCCACAACGCTACCTGCTGCCCGTCGTGAACCACCAGGTGAAGGCCGACATACAGCGCCAGCCCATCGTGGGCGGTGAAGAAGTGACGTTCACCCTGCAGCCCGACACCGCCGATGTGTTCCGCTCGGAGCTGGGCCTGGCCTGGCTGCTCGCCCCAGCCATCGACCGCGTGCAGTGGATAGGCTATGGCCCCCTGGCCAGCTATCCCGGCCGGCATCAGGCCAACCGCTATGGCTTCTGGGCAAAGCACATGGACGACCTGTACTTCGAGGGCAACCACAGCGGCATTGATGCGGCCTGCCTGACGGACAAGGAGGGCAACGGAATCCTGATTACTGGCGACTCACTGTCGCTGAACTTTGAACAGACCGACCAGGGCATCGTGCTCACCATCAATGCCGCCGTCAGCGGACAGGGGCCGAAGTTTGCCAAGACGCACTTCCCCGGATGGAAAAAGGGTGACCAGCCCGTGAGCGCCACCTTCCGTTGCTACCCCGTCAACGCTGCCAGTCAGCAAGACGAGCCACAGCCCGTTCAGCAGGCTGTTCGCCGCATGTTCACTCCCGCTGCCCAGGTGCCCGCTCCCTTCCAGCCTTTCAAGACCCAGTACGACACCTATCTGTTAAGACTGGACGACATTACGCTGTAGGCGAACGAACAAGCTGACAGGCATGTCTACGCGTGCGCGCGTTATATACGTGAAAACAATGTGCTACAAGTGCTACTGACGCTTATAATCCGCTGAAATCAAATAACTTATGGGTGCATTTTCTTCGAGAGAATGTGCTACCGAAAATGCTACAGGTGCTACCAAATCCCAAAAGTCGGCGCCACACTGGAAAACGGCGCCGACTTTTTGAAAAAAGTCGGCGAGATTTTTCAAAAAGTCAACGCCGTTTTGGAAAAAGTCGACCCCTCATCAGAAAAAGTCGGCGCCATTTTGAAAAAGAGAGAATGAGACATAGAGAAAAGTCATGCGCGATTTTTCTCTATGTCTCATTTTTGCACAAAACGTCTATATTGTGCAGCCCCATGTCCACAGGTTTCAGTAGCATTTCCAGTTGCACTTTTCGAACCGCAATTTGCACCCGCAAAACACTGTTCCCCAGACAGTTAGAAAGACCAGTAGCACTTGTAGCACTTATATCCGTCACATAAATACGCGCGCACGCGTAGCAGCTTTCTTCTGGGGGCTCACACTTGTCTGTGGTCTAGATGTCCTTTATGGGTTCTCTGGGCATTAAGATACAAACTTTTTGGAAATGATAGTCACATCTGCTCCAACGCCTTTTTAGCATTTTCATGTCCCTGTTCCGCAGCCATGAAATACCACTTTTTTGCCTCCTCGATGTCTTTAGGCACACCATAACCATTTTTGAACATATAGCCAAGGTTGTATTGAGCAGTCGCATTCCCCTGCTTAACGGCTTTCCTGTACCACTTCAAGGCTTCTATGTAATCCTTTGTCACGCCATAGCCATACTGGTACATATAGCCTAGGTTGTTTTGAGCAATAGCATTTCCCCGCTCTGCACCTTTCCTATACCACTTCACAGCCTCTGCGTAATCCTTTGTCACACCATAGCCATTGTAGTACATATTACCGAGGCTGTTTTGAGCAGTGGCATTCCCCTGATCCGCTGCCTTTCTGAACCATTTCAAAGCCTTTGTGTAATCCTTAGCCACACCATAGCCATTATAATACAACCATCCAAGTTGGTTTTGCCCTAAGGGATTGTTCTGTTCAGCAGTTTTTCTGTACCATTTTAAGGCCTCTTCGTAATTCTTCTCCACACCATAGCCATTTATGTACATAGTGCCTAGGTTGTTTTGGGCATTAGCATTCCCCTGCTCAGCACCTTTCCTATACCACTTCACAGCCACTTCGTAATCCTTTGTCACACCATAGCCATTGTAGTACATATTACCGAGGCTGTTTTGGGCAGCAGCATACCCTTGCTCAGCCGCTTTCCTGTACCACTTCACAGCCTCTGCGTAATCCTTTGTTACACCATAGCCATACTGGTACATATAGCCTAGGCTGTTTTGGGCAGAAGCATTTCCCTGCTCAGCACCTTTCCTATACCACTTTACAGCCTCTGCATAGTCCCCCCAAAGATTATAGTACATATTGCCTAACATATATTGGGCAACAGCATGCTCTCCCACCTGTTTGATTACAAAAACAGCTATTACGGCAAAAAAAACAATGCCTATGGCCCACAACCACTTCTTTGAACTTTTCCGAGGTTTCTTTTCACTATATACTAAGCCTGGAATTCTTATTTCCGAAGGATTCTGCTTTTTGTTATGACTGTTAACTACAGTGTCATTGCTTTCAATTACCGTTTCCTCTCCATCGCTTTCTGGAATCTCGTCAACAATTTCCACTTCATCAGTTCCTTGAATTTCTGCTATCCGTTGCAGCACTTCCTCGGCACTTTGCGGACGCTTTTTCCTGCTCTGTTCCATCATCCAGAAGATGAGTTCCTGCGTGGAAGAGCTGACGGGATTAGGGAAGCGAAAAGCATCTCGCCCATCGGTGGTTATCTCATCGCCCAGAGGGGGCAGAAAGTTGGTGAGCAGCCTATAGAGCGTGGCACCCACGGCATAAAGGTCTGTCCACGGCCCCACGTTATCCATATTCTTGTTCATCTGCTCTATGGGAGCATAGCCCTCGGTGTAGGGCATGGCCGTAGAGGTGGACAGCGTGCGCTGCTCCTCCTTTGACAGCTGCTTGCTGGCACCGAAGTCAATGAGATACACCTGCCCCTGCTTGTCCTGCATAATATTGCCAGGCTTGATGTCCATGTGGGTGAAGCCCTGCTGGTGGACAACGGCCAGCGTGCGCAGCACCTCCTTGATGACGGACAGGGCCTCGGCTTCACTCAGGCTGCCAGTAGTGCTCAGGCGGTCGGCCAGCGACTGCCCGTCGACGTAATCCATCACGTAGTAGGTGGTGCCGTTGTCTTCAAACAAATCGTATATCTTGGTGATGCCCTGACAGTTGAGCCTGTAGATTCGCTGCGCCTCTTTCTTGAACTTCTTCCGCTGGCTCTCAAACACCTCGGCATTGTCCTCCTGGCTCACGCTGACCGAAGTGCCAATGCGATTGTTGATGCCACGCATGAAAAATTCCTTCATGGCGAAGGTGGTGTCAAAATTGAGGTTCTTCACCACATAAGTGTTGCCGAAGCCGCCACTTGACAGCTGGCGCTCCACCTGGTACGTGCCATTACGGAGCAGAGCCCCAACGGGCAACATGTTCTTAACGTCCATAGCTTGCCATTTTTGCTGCAAAGATAAGTAAAAGAAGCGTAACGGCCAAGCCGGCGGAAAGAAAAATATGGTAAAAAAGTTGTTGCATTCAGAAAAAAGGCGTATCTTTGCGATTGAAAACTAATCATAACTAAAAATAACACTAAGACAATGAAGAATGGAAAGACTTGCTTTGGCGTGATTATCGGTACTCGCGCCTATTTCAACTCCGAGTTGGCCCGCGACGTGCGCAGTCAGTTGTTGAAGACGATGGACGAGCTGGGCTACGAGTATGTCATCCTGCCCGAGGACGCCACTCCCACTGGCAGCTCCAGCATAGAGACGCGCGAGGACGGCCTGAAGGTGAGCCGCCAGTTCCGCGAGCACCGCGACGAGATTGACGGCATCGTGGTGTCACTGCCGAACTTCGGCTTTGAGATTGGCATCATCAACGCCATCAGCGACGCCGACCTGAACGTGCCCGTGCTGGTGCAGGCCTGCGACGATGAGAACGACAAGGTGGACCTGGACTCGCGCCGCGATGCCTTCTGCGGCAAGATCAGCGTCTGCAACAACCTCTATCAATACGGCATCCCCTTCACTGACACCACGCTCCACACCTACAGCATCCACAGCCCGCTGCTGGCACAGGACCTGCAGCGCTTTGCCGCCATCTGCCGCGTGGTGAACGGGCTGCGCCACTGCCGTCTGGGCCAGATTGGCACGCGCCCGCTGGGCTTCAACACCTGCCGCGCCAGTGAGAAGCTGCTGCAGCGCAGCGGCATCACCGTGGTGCCTGCCGACCTGAGCGAGATTCTCTTCGCCGCACAGAAAATCAGCGACGACAACCCGAAGTTCAAGGCCATGTGCGAGCGCACCTGCAACTATGCCAAGGTGCCCGAGGCCTACCGCGAGAAGCTGGACGTGCAGGCCAAGTTCAGCGTGGCCGTGGAAGACTGGATTGAGGCCAACGACGTGCAGGCCGTGGCCATACAGTGCTGGGATTCACTGGAGCAGAACTATGGCTGCGCCCCCTGCGTGACCATGTCGATGCTGAGCGACAAGCTCATTCCCGCCGCCTGCGAGACCGACCTGGCAGGCGCCGTCAGCATGTATGCCCTGGCACTGGCCAGCCGCGAGGCTCCCGCCCTGCTGGACTGGAACAACAACTTCGCCGAGGATCGCAACATGTGCGTGTGCACCCACTGCGGCAACTTCCCCAAGAGATTCGTGGGCAACGACAACCTGAAGCTGGGCCCGCTGGGCGTGCTGGGAAGGACGCTGGGCAAGGTGAGAACCTTCGGCGCCGTCTACGCCAAGGTGAGCGAAGGCCCGTTCACGTTCTTCCGCATCTCCACCGACGACCCGAAGGGCTGCATCAAGGCCTATCTGGGCAAGGGCCAGATCACCAACGACCCTTACGGCATGGACGGCTGCATAGCCGTGACCAAGGTGGAACGCCTGCAGCAGCTGATGAAGTACATCTGCAAGAACGGCTTTGAGCACCACGTGGCCATGTGCCGCACCGACGTGGTGGACATTCTCAGTGAAGCCATTGAGACCTATCTGGGCTGGAACCTCTACGTACACGAATAGCCCATGACGCAGGAAAAGAAATACAGGGGCGTGGTGGTGCCCATGACCACGCCCGTTCTGGAAGACGGCCGCCTGGACGTGGCCGCCGTGGAGCGTATCATCGGCTTCTTTGCCCAGGGGGGTGTGTCGCCCCTGCTGATGGGCACCACGGGCGAAGGCAACAGCGTGAGCCAGCACGACGGGCTGCTGCTGGTGCAGACCGCCGTGAAGGCCAGGGGCTCAGCGTCGACGATGCTCATCTACAGCGGACTGACGGGCAACTGCCTGTCGGAGCAGCTGGCTCAGGCAGAAGCCTACACGCAGGCCGGCGCTGACGTCATCGTGGCCACACTGCCCACCTATTATGCCCTGACGCCCAGCCAGATGGAGCACTACTACCTGACGCTGGCCGACAACATCAGGGGGCCGCTGATGCTCTACAACATCCTGGCCACTACCCACATGAGCATTCCAGTGGATGTGATAAGCCGGCTGGCTGACCACCCGAACATTGTGGGGCTAAAGGACTCTGAGCGTGACCTGGACCGCATGGCGCAGTGCATTGAGCTGGCCCGTGGGCGGCAGGACTTTGCCTACTTCTGCGGATGGGCGGCCCAGTCGGCCCACTCACTGGAGCTGGGCGGCGACGGCATCGTGCCCTCCACGGGCAACTACGTCCCCCAGATGTTCAGCCAGCTCTATGAGGCTGCCATCAGCGGCGACATGGCCACGGCGCAGCGCCTGCAGGCTGAGACCGACGCCATCGCCAAAATTTATCAGGCTGGCCGCACTCTGGGCCAGAGCCTGGCCGCCCTGAAGGTGATGATGAGCACGAAGGGCCTCTGCCAGCCCTGGATGCTCATGCCTCTGACCCGGCTCAGCGCGGAGGAAGAGGAGGAAATCACGAAGTTAATTCACTAAAAACAATCGGTATGAGATGTTGTAAATGTAATGCTGAGATTCCCGACGGTTCTAAGTTTTGCATGGAGTGCGGGGCGAAGCAGGATGTGCTACAGAAATGTCCGTCGTGCGGAGCAGAAGGACTGCCGCTAGAGGCGAAGTTCTGCCCGAATTGTGGTAAGAGCCTGAAGCAAGAATCCACAATAAAACAGCCTGTGGCACCCGCTGATGTACGCGACTTGTTCTTCCCCATACAAGGTATTACCTTGGGAAAGACAACAAAAGATGATGCAAAACGCTTAGGGAAAAAGGTAGAATTGAATCTTGATAACGAATATGCGTTTCATGCTAAGTGCGAAGAAATATGCGACGGTTACATAAGTGAGTCAGGACCAACGTTTTGTCTAAAGAATAGATCATATGTTGCAAACCAAATGAGTTTTATGTCCCCAAAATACGATTATCCGGAAGAATGGACGGAGCGTCTTGGCCTTTCTCCTGACTCTACGCGAAGCGAATGGATTTCTTTCTTCCGCAAATACGGTTTCAGCGTTAAAGAGACTCATTACGATTCAGGATTCTTTAAAAATACCGACTTTGTGGATGCAATATCCAAGGACAAGCATCTGCATTTCGAACTGCTTTTTCTTTCAAGCACAAACAAATTAGGACAACTAACCGCAGACTATCAATAACAAAAAAAACAGCACAACTATGGGAACAGTAATTGGCGATCCTATTCCATTTCCTGGGGCAACACCAGGAGAAATTCAGCAGGCGGAGATGGACACCTGCGCAGTGAAGTCACAGCAAATCATCATGCACGCCTTTGGCCTGGACATACCTGAGAGCCAGTTGGCGGAAGAAGCCACAGAGAAAGGCTACTACCAGCCAGGCTTCGGCAGCGAGCATCAATGGGAAAATGACTTCAATGTTTAATACGGAATACTAAAAACAATATGAACTGCTGTAAGTGCAATAAGGAAATCCCCAACGGTTCCAAGTTCTGCATGGAATGCGGAGCCGAACAGAAGAAAGATAAGACTTGCCCGAAGTGTGGAATTACAGGTCTGCCAGAAGAGGCTCTGTTTTGTCCGAATTGCGGAAAATCGCTGAAAAACGATGTGGCCATAGCCGTTACACAGCCCGAAGCTGACACTAATAATACAAACCCAAAAAGTAGTGTTTCATTTCCCCAAAAGGGCGATTCTGTCAGTTGGTTCTTCCCTCTTTATGGGATAACTATTGGCAAGACAACTATAGCCGAAGCTAAAGCTATGGGATATGAACCGGAAAGTAAAGGAGGTTTAGGAATATTTTCTTTCTTTAACAAACACATTCCCTCTGCATATATTGGAGAATGGACTGTTAGAAAGAAAGGAGCCTATTTCAGAAAACCAAGTGGAAAGGACTATATTGAAAGTCTTTCAATAAGTACATATTTATATGGAGAGTTTCCTAAAGAATGGGAAGAGAAATATGATATATCCTTTTCAAGTTCATATAACGAGTGGAAGGTTTTAATGGAAAAAATGGGTTTTAATGTCTTTATCCCATTTGCCCCCCAGAAAAGGAACTGCCCCAATCCATCAAGAGAAGCACTATACGTTGTTCTGATATGTACTTCCAGTGACAAAAAGTTAGAAGTCAGACTTCTTTTCGCGTCAGGAAACAAAAATGGCGAGGGGTGTAGCACAGATTCAAAAAACTCTTTAGACTCTATATATATGAAAAGCTTAACATAGGATTCATTTAGATAAACATAAAAACAACGAGTAACTATGGGAACAGTAATTGGCGATCCTATTCCATTTCCTGGGGCAACACCAGGAGAAATTCAGCAGGCGGAGATGGACACCTGCGCAGTGAAGTCACAGCAAATCATCATGCACGCCTTTGGCCTGGACATACCTGAGAGCCAGTTGGCGGAAGAAGCCACAGAGAAAGGCTACTACCAGCCAGGCTTCGGCAGCGATCCAGAACTGGTAGGGCAGCTACTGAACGACCACGGCATACCCACCCACGTGGAGCACGGTGCTACGGTTTACGACCTGATTAACGAGCTGGCACAGGGACACAAGGTCATCGTTGGCGTCGATTCCGAGGAGTTGTGGAACCCCTCACCGCTGAACGACATCTTCGGTGAACAGGCCAACCATGCTCTTGTCGTGACAGGTATTGACACTACCGACCCTAATAATATAGAGGTAGTAATCACCGACCCAGGCTCGGGCGACGTGGCCCGCCGCTACCCCATCGACCTGTTCCTCGATGCCTGGCACGACTCCAACTGCCTCTACGTGGCGACGGACATGCCTGCACCGAAGGAGTTCTCGCCCGAGATGGTCAACTTCGACTACGATACCGGCCATCTGCCCAGTATTCTCAACGTGCCTTACGAGTTCTTCACCGACACTATCCTGCCCATCGTTCACGATGTGTACGACTGGATATCGGACGCTCTGACCGACAACTTCATCGTCAACGGAATCAGCGACGTGTGCGACTTCATCGGCGACACCATCGATGGTTTCCTCAGTGGGCACCACGATGATTTGAGCACTCTTGACTTCCAGACAGCCATTGATGATGCCAAGCTGCACATAGACACCGTGATTGATGACTACACCGACGGCTACGACGATGGTCAGGACATGAATTTCCACGACATGCTGTTCTCGTAAAGCCCTTGTCAATTGTAGATTGTTATATCGCAAAATTTTTAAATCGTAAATCACATATATGGATTGGAAAGAACTTGAACCCAAGGTTGCTCAGATTCAAAAGAACCTGAAAGACATTTTTGCAGGCATGCAGATGGTGGACACAGCCCTTCTGCCAGAACGCGACGACGAGGTGAACGCTGCTGGCGAGATGCTGGAAGACGAACTGTACGACATCGTCGTTTGCGGCGAAGTGAAGAAGGGCAAGTCATCGTTCATCAACGCCATGATAGGCGATAACATCCTGCCCACGAACACCGAGGTGGCAACCTCGCAGGTGTTCCGCATCATCAACAGCGAGGAGCAGCGTTTCTCGCTGGTGTTCACCGACAAGACCCGCATGGAGATCTCGCGTGATGAGCTGTCACGCTATGGCTCTCAGGTCGATGCCGATGCTGAGGGCGAGCCAGTGTTCCAGAGCCACGCCCTCGACTATATAGAAATATGTACGCCCGTAGCCTTCCTGTCCAAACAGGTGGCCATAGTTGACACCCCAGGCATCGGTGCCCTTTATGCCGCCCATGAGCGCATCACCTCGCACTATCTGAAGCGCGCAGCTGCGGTGGTCTTCATTCTCGACCCGCAGAACCCTGTAACAAAGCCCGAATTGGATTTCGTGGAAAAAGCGTTGAGCGTGACCAACCAGATACTGTTTGTCATGACGAAGATGGACAACTACGATGCTGAATACATCGTCAACATGGTGCGTCGCAACGAGGAATTGCTGGCCCCCTATGCTTCACGCACCGACAGCGGCCACATTGAGGTACTGCCTATGTCAAGCATGGTTCTGTACAATGCAGCAAAGGAAGATATCGACGTGCTGCGCGAAGTCTCGATAGAAGAGAGCCGCTTTGAGCCCGTCCGCAATGAGCTGATGACAATGATGCAGCGTACGGTAGGACTGTCGCGCAACATCTACATCTACAACGTGCTGCTGCGATACAACGCTGCCGTCATGACCTCAATCACTGAGCAAAGCAAGGCCCTCTCACAGCCCGGGTCGTCGAAAGAACTTTTAGAACAGAAAGAGGAACTGAAACGACAGTTCATAGCCGAATGGGGGCCGACAGGCACACAGCAGAAACAAATAATGCAGCAGGTGGCCGACCGCATCACTGCTCTACGCACCCAACTGACCACGTTGACAAGTACCGTCGGTCCGCTCTACACTAAATACGACGCCGAAATTGAAGCACTGACGCTGCAAGAAATCGACGACTATGCACAAGCTCTTCCCAAGCGCATACAAAACGAGTTCGGACAGCAGTGGAGCAGCCTCATTGAAGAATGTTCGATGGGCATACAGCAGATTCTGCAGCAATACAACCAGGACCTGCATGCCGACATCCAACATGGCATCGACGAAGAGCTTAACAACGTGCTCACACCTGTCACCCTGCCTAAAATGGACTTCATGCAGGTGTTCAATCATGGTCGCAACGGCATCCTCTCGGCCAGTCTCATTGCAGGTGCCGTCAGCTTCATAGCACCAGTCATAGGCGGTTTGCTGGTGCTGGTAGGTGGATGGTGGTTCTTTGGACAGTCGAAGAACCGGGAAAAACTGTTGCGCAGTCAGGCAGAGTTACGCAAGTTTATGAGCAATGCCATACTAAAGCTCAACAACGAGGTCAGCGTGAAACCAGCCTCGCCAAGCGATCCATTGTCGCTTGAACAGCGCACCGAGCGTGAACTAAGCGAAGGTGCACAGGAAGCGCTGAAAAACATCTACGAACAGCAAAAAGCTAACGTCGAGAAGGAACTGAGTCTCATTAGCGAACAAGTGAAAAAGGAAGGAGAGGAGCGCAACAACGCTCTCAAGACCATCGCTTCTGTCCGAACGGCATGGATGCCCATCCATCAGAAGCTGGTTGACACAAAGACTCTCCTTACCAATCTGGACAAAGAACTAAATCCTAAAGACCAAGCATGAGTGCCATAGGCATAGATTTCGGAACCTCGTTCTGCTCCGCCTCGTGGGTGAACCCACAGACGGGGCGGCCTGAGGTCATCACTTTTCATGAAACAGGAACGGCAAAAATTCCATCGGTCGTCTTCTTCCCCGACAAAGGTGAGCCCTACGTCGGGCAAGGACCACTAATGCAACTTGAGAATCTGGGCGGTCTGCGAGATGACCAGCGACAAATGGTGCTACAAGCCACTGTACAGAGCATCAAGCGCAAGATGAAGCGGAACGGCCGTTTCCGCACGGCACAGCGCGACTACAGTCATACGGACATCATCAGTCTGATACTGAAAAAGATTCGCACCGAGGCCGAACGGTCGTGCGTGTTCAATGAACCCATCACTGAGCTGGTGCTCACCCACCCCGTCATGTTCGAGGAATGGAAGAAAGAGTTATTGCAAGACGCGGCCCGGCAAGCCGGCTTCCAAAAGGTGACGTTGCTAGAAGAGCCCGTATCGGCAGCCATTGGCTATATCGGTGCCAACAACCAGCCCAACACCAAGGGCGTGATGGTCTACGACCTGGGAGCTGGTACATTCGACGTGGCCTACGTGCAGGTGGAGCACAACGGCAGAAATACGGAATATCACATCCCCGTTCCGCCACGCGGCGACTCCATGTGCGGTGGAGATGACATCGACATGGTGCTCTATCAGGAGTGGGAGCAGCTGGCCCGCAGCCAGTATCGCCGTCCTCTGTCGCCTCGTGAGGGCGAGATAGACCTGGGCTTCCTGTTCCGCTGTCGCAAAGGCAAGGAACTGCTGTCAGACATGCCCCAGTACATGTTTAACGAACTGTTACCGCCCGCCCCAGGCAGCCCGCTGCAGCGCCTGCAGATGAACATCACCCGTCAGGAGTTCAACAGCAAGATTGACAAGGTGATTGACCGTACCATCAGTAAGACCAAGGAGCTGCTCGATGACATTCGTGCCAAGAACCTGCCACTCGACTACGCCATCCTTATAGGCGGCAGCTCACGCATACCGCTGGTGTCCGAACGACTACAGCAGATATTAGGCAAGGTGCCGGTCAGAACAACAGGTGCCGTCGATGCTGCCGTAGCCCTGGGCGCCTCGTACTATCGTCTGGCCAAAGACCATGTGCACCGCAACGACGGCAACGGATCGGCCACAGCGTCGGCCGACAGCAATGAAGATTGCTTCTGCATCTATTGCGGCAAGAAGTTCAAGAAGTCGTTCCGCTTCTGCATGTTCTGCGGCAAGCCAAACTATTTGCTGAAATAATGAACCCGATAGAAGAAACCCGACAGATTCTGGAGCGTGCGGCCACACTGTTGAAACAGATACCCGAACAGGCACAATGGCAGACACGCATAGCAGAGTTGCAAACGAAGCTCAACCAGCCATGCGTCTTGGCAATTGCCGGACGTGTGAAGGCAGGTAAAAGCTCGTTCCTGAATGCGCTCATTGGCATGGATTTAGCCAAGGTAGGTGAGCTGGAGACCACCGCCACCATCAACCGTTTTTGCTATGGTGAGCCAGAAGACCCTGAACACCCCGTCACCGTAGTATGGGACAACGGCATGCAGACACACGAAACGCTGGCCTTCATGGATTCACTGCAAGGCCACGATGCTGAAACCCTTAAGAAAGCTGAAGGTATTAATTACCTGGAGTTCCGGCTGAAACATGAGCTTTTGCGGGAAATCACCTTAGTTGACACCCCAGGCACCGACGCTGTGGTAGGCGAAGGGGGCAATGAGCACGAGAAGGTCACACAGGCGTTCTTCAACCTCAGGAAGAAGCACCGTGAGCAGACAGCCTCGTGTGCCAGCGATGCCGATGCCGTCATCTACTTGGTGGGGGCCGTAGCTACTCACAACGCCCGTAAGTTTCTCGACGATTTCCGCGATGCGTCGGCCGACTCGTCTGCCCTCAACGCGATTGGCGTATTGTCTAAGGTCGACATTGATACGGTCCTGATGGAGCGACGACGCGAACAGGCCGACTACGTGGCCAACAGCCTGCGCGAACAGCTGAATACGGTCATCCCCGTGTCGGCTGGTCTTTTCATGACGGTACGCGACCATCGGAGCGAACTGCCACAGTGGCAACGCACACTGAAGACCATTCCGCCAAAGGCCTTCGACTACTTCATGCGCCAAGAGAGCATGTACCTCACTGAGCGCGAAGACGTCATCAGGGCGCTCTATCAAGGCAGCAACGCCACACCACTGACGCTCCGCGAGCGACAGCAGCTGCGTAGCGGTCTGTTCTGGAGCATCTTCAGAACCATCGCCACCATACTTTATCATAGCGAAACGCCTGAGGAGGCACAACAAAAGCTCGACGACATTGCCAACATGGACGAGGTGCGCACCACAGTCCGCGAACAGTTCTTCAATCGTAGTAAAATTATCCGCTGTTTCCGTATACTGTCTGAACTGCGGCAGATGCTTGACCATATACGTCGCAATGCATTCTACGAAATGCGCCAACAATGCCAGCTGCACACAAAGTGGGTGCAGTTTGTCAAAGCCAACGCAGGACGTACCGATAGCACAACGGCAGGGTCGCTACTGACTTTCTTGCAGCGACACGCCCAGACGGAAGCCGACATCAACGCACTGGAAGAGCGCTTGCGCCACGAACTTATTATACCTGTAGAAGACCTGCAACTCAATCTGGAGAACTACGACGCCGACTATCGGTCACTGAAACTGCTGCAGTCGTGCCGCAGCCAATGGACCGAAGAGGAGTATCAGGAACTGTGCCAGCTGTTCGGCCTCTATGGCGAGCGCACCATGCCACAAGGCATGTCGGCCTACGCCCGACAGATGTACTGGCGACAGAAAGCCACCCTGCTGGCCGACAGGAAAATGCGAACCATCGCAGAACAGGCCGTCAACGTTTATGGAGAAATATAACCAACAAAAGAAGTGATACTATGGACTTTTTAAAGAAATTATTCAAGAACCTGTTCAGCTCAAAGAACAAAGGAGTGTATGACGAGACCGACATCACAACTATAGAAAATCCGGTTGCCAACATGCAACCGCAAGCCCCCGTGAAGCCCTTCGAGGGACTGGCCCCCGTAGGCAAAGAGCATGAAGTGTTCAACGAGCAGCCTCTCACCTCGCCTGTCGACAAAGCACCGAAGCCTGAAGCCGCCCCTGACACTCATGAACCAGCCCCTGTTGTTAATGAGGTTCCTGCGCATGAAGCGCCCATCGCTCAAGGTGACTTTGAAAAGCTGCTCAGCGAACAGGCACAGCTGGCAAAGAACTACGACCAGCTGGCTGCCCAGTTAGAGGGCGACAGCCGAGAACTGCTGCTCGATGTGGTTCAAAAGACCATCGATAGCATGTTACTGTCGGGCTGCCAGCCCATCGCCGACGAGCCAGCGTACGACATGAGCCGTCACCGTCCTGAACCATTCGTGCTCGCCGCACCAGGCACGCCCATAAAACGCACCGTCCGGCAGGGCGTGGAGTGGCAGGGTAAGGTATATATACCTGCAGTTGTAGAACTATAAAAAACAATTCCACCATGAAGAAATGTCCATCATGCGGGCAGGAACTGCCCGATGCCGCCAGTTTCTGTGTGCGCTGCGGCAGTGCTCTGTCTGGAAACAAAACAATAAGCTGTCCTTACTGTGGTTTTGATGGCCTGCCCAAGGAAGCGGCATGCCGCCCAAACTGAGGAAAAGAAATGTCACTACA
>CAMNJH010000049.1 GCA_946541275.1 uncultured Prevotellaceae bacterium | reverse complement strand
CCCGCAGGTGGCCGAGATTGTCGGCATTCCTGAGGGCACCGTCAAGTCGCGCCTCAACAAAACCATGAACATCATCCGCAAAAAGCTTAAGCAATATGAAAAATAACATCACTAACGACCAGATTATCCAGTCGGCCCGCCGTCAGCGCCAGGCTGTTGACAGACAGATGAACGTTGCCCCGTGGCCTGGCCGCCATCGCCGTCAGGGCCGTGGCCTAGCCGCCATTGCCGTGGCTGCCAGCATCATCAGCTTTGTGGCTGGCTTCGGCATGCATGCCATCCTGCCCCAGCCGGGTACCTCCCTGCCAGATGCACAGCCACTGGCCCAGAACATACTGATCAAGCACGACACCATCATGCAGACCACCACCGTGCGCGACACCATCTATCAGACGCGAATCGTCACAAAGTATGTAGAGCAGCCAGTGGCTCAGTCGGCTCAGTCATCCTCTGCCTATCAGCTTCCAGAAGAGCAGATGGCCTGCTCCATGCTGTGCGATGATATTCCCTACAACCTGCTGGCCACACCGTGAGGTAGAGCCCCTAGCCACTCACTTATGCGCGACAACAGCCGTGCCGAGGCACTGATGCAGGTAATGGGCATCACCAGCTATGAATAAATTCGCAATTTGGCCCAATGCGCTAAAAGACGTCAATAAGCAATTGAAAAGTTAGTGAAAAGAACAGTCCGGACGACGTTGAAGGCCGCTGCGAAGCTCCCTTCAACGTCTTTGTTTATATCAATGCAACGCCCTTAATAAGTAGCCTTGCGCGTCCAAGAAGGCTGGGAATGGGTTGGCTACACGTTGTAGTCAACTGAAGCCGACACCTGCAGGCGGTAAGTAATACACAACTGATTGCTATATACAGGATAATATTAGAGCCCCTTACCACTTCTCCTCCCGAGGAGATGAAACATTGTGTACGCAGTGCGTACCTTTTTTCGGAAGAAGGGATTGTCTCTGCGATGTAGAGATAATCGACATGGACTTATATCAAGTTTCTCATGTATATTAGAGACTACTCTGAGCGCCAGTAATTGGGATAGTTTGAAGATAAATGCAAGTTGAGCATTTGTCACCCACCAGTCTTTTTCTACTGATTCTTGGTCGATGTTCTTCAAGTCCGATATGTGGTTGACCATATAAAGACGGTCTGCCAAGTTGTTATCTATCCATCTACTCATGGTTAATCTCTTTTTTGAGTGTTGTTACTATTTTACGAATCCAGGCAGGTGCAAGTTGTAAATCCCTCTGCCATGTCTTCTCTTCGGGATGCTCTGTCAACAATTTGCGTATGATACCGATATGTTCGTCTGTCAGGTCATCTTTTCCAATGGCTTTCAGTGCCTGTACAAGAACGGGCATCAACTCACCTTTATAGTCAAAGTTCTTGGGAACGCTACGCCTGAGCCGGATAGTACGATTCCCAAATTTGATCTCCCTTGCAGAGCCGCTGGTTATATACTCCGAATTCATAGGTACTTGCGTTGACAGACCTAACAGATTCATTGCCGTATTGCCTGTTGGCAGGATCTTGGCTTTGTCGCGTTTAGCGATAGCCTTTATGATGTCGCCTACAGGGGGATATACAACACCAAACTTGCTCCGCATCGGTTTTACATAGATACCGTAGGAGATTCGCGAAATCAGTTCCTGTGCACATAACTCAGACAATATCTGTCTTACATAGACATCATCATAATTCGGGAAGCTGTTGTTGAAAAACAGACTGCCGTCCTGACTTCTGTTAATTGTATTCGTAATACGATCTTTTACTGTCATTTATGCTATGATATTTATATTCGCAAACATACAAATATTTGCAAAATTTGTTAGTTCTCGACTGCAAAGATAATACATTTCTCTTAAATGCGAGCAATTCTGAACATATTTTTCTTGGAGAATGATAGAAAAAAGGATTTCTGCGCCATTCCAAGTGAAATGACACAGAAAATCCAGAGAAAAGAAGACGTGAACAATCATAAAAATATCGTAAAGCGTTGCTTTTTTCAAGAAAAAAATGTTTTTTAGCACAGAATTTCACAGACTAATGGCTTATCGTTTGACTGTTCTATATGGCAATACATATATACATTTTATGACTAACAATATCTAATATCACCAGTCCCACACTTCGTGACTGGTAGTGGGATTGTTTGCCTAAAGTGCTTACTGTATAATATACAAACGATAGTGCTACTCGTGCTACTGACAGTTGTAACATGTTGGATAACAGTGCTTTCTGGGTGCATGATGCTTTCCGGGGAATGCTATTGTTCGTGCTACTGGAGCTACCAGCCACGTGGTTGCACATTACGGCCGTTTTGTGCAAAATGAGACATATAGAAAAGTCGGGCCCGACTTTTCTATATGTCTCATGGACCATTTCCCAAAATGGCGGCGACTTTTTCCAAAACGGCGCCGCCATTTTGAAAAATCTCGTTGACTTTTTGGAAAAAGTCGACGTCATTTTTTCGTGAGGCGCCGCCGTTTTCCGCCCAGTAGCACCAGTAGCACTTCCGGTAGCACGAATTGCGATAGAAAATGCACCCGGAATTAGCACGATATCAAGCAGTTATGAGCACCAGTAGCACTTGTAGCACCTTTTTTTCGCGCGTTTTATACGCGCGCGCGTAAGAAAGAGTGAGAAATAAATACGCTACATTTTTGTTTTTCCAGAAAATTTTCGTATCTTTGCCGATTATTTATCAAATCAAAGAATACGCTATGATGACGAACCATTCCATCAGCCAACGGCTAGAAGACCTCCGGGAAGAGCTGCGCCGTGAGCATCTGGCCGCCTTTATCTTCCCCAGTACCGATCCACACCAAGGCGAATACATACCCGACCACTGGAAGGGGCGTGAATTCATTTCGGGCTTCAACGGCTCGGCAGGCACAGCCGTAGTGACGCTTACCTCAGCAGCCCTGTGGACTGACTCCCGCTATTTCCTGGCTGCCGCAGACCAGCTGCGCGGCACTGAGTTCCAGCTGATGAAGCTGAAGATAGAAGGTACACCCACCATAGCCCAGTGGCTGGGGCAGGAGCTGCGCCAGGCCGGAGGTTCCACTGAAGTGGGCATCGACGGAATGGTCAGCTCTGCCAATGAAGTGCGCCAGCTGATGGCCGATTTGCGAAAGGAGGGCGGCATCACCCTGCGTACCAACTTTGACCCGCTGCGCCTCATCTGGAAAGGGCGTCCGGCCATTCCCACCAACCTTGTGGAGCTGTTCCCGCTGGAGTATGCTGGCGAGAAGACCACCAGCAAGATAGGACGCATACGCAAGGCCCTGCGCCAGCAGCACGCTGACGGCATGCTCATGGCCTCGCTCGACGACATTGCCTGGACGCTGAATCTGCGAGGCACCGACGTGCACTGCAACCCCCTCTTCGTCAGCTATCTGCTCATATCCACCACTGCGGTGACCCTCTACATCAATCCTGAGAAACTGACCCCACAGGTGGTGGACTACCTGAAAAGCGAAGGGGTAGGGGTGGCCGACTATGGTCAGGTGACCACGGGCCTGAAGGAATACGGCGAATACAACGTCCTGCTGGACCCCGACGAGGTGAACTACCCCCTCTTCAAATGCGTGACGCGCGAGATAGTGGAGGAGGAGTCGCCCGTGAAGCGCATGAAAACCGTGAAGAACGCCACGGAGCAGGCCGGCTTTCGCAATGCCATGCTGAAGGACGGCATCGCCCTGGTGAAGTTCCTGAAATGGCTCTCTGAGACCGATGTGACGCAGGAGACGGAGATGAGCATTGACCGCCGGCTCACGGCCCTGCGTGCCGAGCAGCCGCTCTACCGCGACATCTCGTTCGACACCATTGCAGGCTATGGCGAGCATGCTGCCATCGTGCACTATGAGGCCACGCCAGAGACCGATATCCCCCTGCAGGCTCGCGGACTGCTGCTGCTCGACAGCGGCGCGCAGTACCTTGACGGAACTACCGACATCACGCGCACCATTGCCCTCGGTCCTCTCACCGAAGAGGAGCGCAACATCTATACCCTGGTGCTGAAAGGGCACATTCAGATAGAGCTGTGCAAATTTCCCAGTGGCAGCAGTGGCACGCAGATTGACATCCTGGCACGCAAGGACATGTGGCGCCAGGGGTTGAACTACCTGCACGGCACGGGCCACGGTGTAGGCACCTATCTGAATGTGCACGAAGGGCCTCACCAGTTCCGCATGGAGTGGAAGCCAGCACCACTGGTGGCCGGCATGACTATCACCGACGAGCCTGGCATCTACCTTCCCGGACGCTGTGGCGCCCGAACGGAAAACACACTGCTCATTGTCCCCTATATGGAGACGGAGTTTGGAAAGTTCCTGCAGTTTGAGTCGCTAACCCTTTGCCCCATTGACAAGCGGCCCATCATTGTCGAGATGATGACGCCCGAGGAGATAGCTTGGCTGGATGCTTATCATCAGCGCGTTCTGGATGTCTTGTCGCCCTATTTGAATGCCGACGAAGTGGTATGGTTGAAGGATGCTTGTGCCCCCCTGATAAGCGCAAAATGATAAGATTTTAGAAAAAAACACACATGATGAGACACATTTTTGCGGTTTTTTTTGTTTTTTTGCTATTTTAGCAGTAACTTTGCGCCCCAAATGCGTCATAAGAAAGATAATAAACGAAAATAAGTAAAAATGAAGAAAAGACTAGCAATGCTTTTGGTGGGCATTTTCCTGTCGTTGGGAATGTCACTAGCCCAGAATAAGATTTCTGGTACAGTCTATGAAGACACGGGCGAACCCTGTATTGGCGCCTCCGTTGTCATTCAGGGCACCAAGCAAGGAACAACCACCGACATCAACGGCAAGTTTACCATCACAGTGCCGGCTGGAAAGAAGATCACTGTTAGCTATGTGGGCATGGTATCACAGACGCTAACGCCAAAGAACAACATGAAAATCACACTGAAGTCGGATTCACATACGCTGAACGACGTCGTGGTGACGGGTATTGTGAAGCAGGACAAGCGACTCTTCACGGGCTCATCGACGAAGATTGATGCCGACAAGACCAAACTGTCTGGTATGGCCGATGTCAGCCGTTCGCTGGAAGGACGTGTGGCTGGCGTGCAGGTGACCAACGTCAGCGGAACCTTCGGTGCATCACCGAAGATTCGCGTGCGTGGCGCTACCTCCATCTATGGTAACTCCAAGCCCCTCTGGGTGATTGATGGCGTGATATACGAGGACAACGTCGACGTGTCGGCTGATGAGCTCGCTTCGGGTGATGCCAAAACGCTGATCTCGTCGGCTGTGGCTGGTCTGAACTCTGACGATATCGAGTCGTTCACTATTTTGAAGGACGGCTCGGCCACATCTATCTATGGCGCGCGCGCAATGGCCGGTGTGATTGTCATCACCACCAAGCGTGGCGCTAAGGGACGTGCCACCGTGGGCTACACGGGTGAGTTCACTACGCGTCTGAAGCCTTCCTATAATGACTATAACATCATGAATTCCCAGGAAATCATGGGTGTCTACAAGGAAATGGCCGATAAGGGCTGGCTTCAGCTGGAGAACATGGTGAACTCGCAGAACACGGGTATCTATGGATACATGTTCCAGCAGCTGCGCAAGTACGACCCGAATACGGGCAAATTCGGACTGGAGAATACCGAGGCCGCCAGAAATGCTTACCTGCAGGCCGCCGAGTTCCGCAATACTGACTGGTTTGACATGCTGTTCTCTACAGCCGTGTCGCAGAACCATTCTGTCAGCATCTCAAACGGTACGGAGAAGTCGCAAAGCTATTTTTCCATGTCGCTGATGCACGACCCCGGCCAGTATGTGAACCGCGCAAAAGTGGACCGCTACACCTTCAACGGTAACACGAGCTATGACATTCTGAAGAACCTCACCGTGAAGCTGGCCGCACAGGGCAGCCATCGTGAGCAGGAGGCTCCCGGTTCGCTGAACCAGACCACCGACGTGGTGACGGGTGAGGTGAAGCGCGACTTCGATATCAACCCATTCAGCTATGCTCTGAACACCAGCCGCTGTCTGGACCCCAACATCAACTACACCCGTTTCTATTCTCCCTTCAACATCTTCGACGAGTTGGAGAATAACTACAACGACATCAATGTGGACGAGCTGATGTTCCGCGCCGAGCTGGAATATCGTCCCATCACCACCGTTACTCTGAGCGGACTGGTGTCAACGCGTATGAGTCACACCCGCCGTCAGCACAATGTGATGGACAAGTCAAACCAGGCTAATGCCTATCGAGCCGGTACGGATGCACAGGATGACAACTCAACCATCCGCTACTCCAACCCCTTGCTCTTTACCGACCCCGATGACGAGCTGGCACTGCCTGAGTCGGTGCTGCCCGACGGCGGTATCAAATACCAGTATGACGACCACATGCGCTCGAACAACTACCGCTTCATGGCCGAGTATCGTGACGTCTATGCCGACAAGCACACGGTGAACGCCATGGTGGGTACGGAGTATTCCAGCGTGAAGCGCACGCCTACCACCTGGACCGGCTGGGGCTACCAGTTCGACAATGGTGGTATCGTCTACACTCCCTATCCCTGGTTGAAGCAGTACAACCTGGAGGGTACCGACTACTTCTCGGAGTCCTTCTCGCGCACCAATACGCTGGCTTACTACGGACAGGCCGTCTATAGCTTTGCCCGCCGCTACACCCTGAACGGTACTTTCCGCTACGAGGGAACCAACCGCCTGGGTAAGAGCCGCAAGAGCCGCTGGCTGCCCACCTGGAACGTATCGGCTGCCTACGACATGACGAACGAGCCGTTCATGAAAGCTACGGAGAGCTGGCTGTCGCAGTTGAAGTTGCGTGGCAGCTACTCGCTGACCGCCGACACGGGCCCATCGTGGGTGACCAATGCCGCTGCTATCTTCATGCCCCGCACGGCCTGGCGTCCTTATACGTCGGCACAGGAGTCGGAGGTGTACATCTCTAACCTGGGCAACTCGGAGCTCACCTACGAGAAGAAGCACGAGCTGAACCTGGGTGTCGACCTGGGATTCCTGAACGACCGTATCGCCCTGAACTTCGATATCTACTGGCGTAACAACTTCGACCTGATTGGCCCCACCTATACGCAGGGTGCCGGTGGTCAGATTTTCAAATATGCCAACGTGGCCGACATGAAGTCGAATGGTCTTGAGGTGGGTCTGTCAACGGTGAACCTGCAGAGCAGAACCTTCCGTTGGACCAGTGACCTCATCTATTCTAAGGCTGAGAACGAAATCACATCTCTGGATGTGGCCAGCCGTGCCGTTGACCTGGTCAGCGGACAGGGATACGCCCTGGAGGGCTATCCTGTGCGTGCCATCTTCAGCTATGAGTTCATGGGCCTGAACGACGAAGGTCTGCCTCAGGTGAAGAACGAGAGCGGCGTGACCACCGTGGGTGACGTGAACTTCCAGGAGACGGAGAAACTGAATGACTTCCTGGTCTACGAAGGTCCCTCTGATCCCACATGGTATGGTTCTTTCAACAATACCTTTACTTATAATGACAAGTGGGGACGACTGAACCTCGACGTGTTCATCACTTACTCGGGCGGAAACGTAGTGCGCCTCGACCCCGTGTTCCACTCTGGCTATAGCGACCTCTCGGCCATGCCGCGTGAGTTCAAGAACCGCTGGATGATGGCTGGCGACGAGCTGAAGACCGACATCCCTGTTATTGCTTCGCGCAACCAGCTCGACCGCTACGGCTCTTATGCACTGAGCACGGCCTACAACGCCTATAACTATTCTACCGCTCGCATTGCCAAGGGTAACTTCGTACGCCTGAAGGAAGTTGCTCTGACCTATGCTCTGCCTCAGCAGTGGCTGGCCAACTCATTCCTCAGCAGTGCATCGCTCAAGCTGGCTACCACCAACCTCTGCCTGCTCTATGCTGACAAGAAACTGAACGGACAGGATCCTGAGTTCATCAATTCGGGTGGTGTGGCTTCGCCTATCTCGAAGCAGTTCACTGCTACGCTGCGTCTTGGATTCTAATCAATAAATGAGTAATTAGAAATTGATAATTATGATTGCCAAATATATCAAGAACATGACAAAGGGCCTGGTGGGCTGCTGTGTTGTGGCAGCGCTCACCCCAGTGTTCGCATCCTGCGACAAACTGGATGAGGTGCCCGACAACCGCACAGAAATCGACAACGCCGAGAAGGTGGCCCTGCTGCTGACCTCTGGTTACCCCAAGTCCACACCTGCCGTCATCTGCGAACTGAGCGGTGACAACCTGGTGGACAATAACGTCGTAGTGCCTGCTACACACAACAGTGCGTATTCGGCTTGGCACGAAGAAGCCTACCAATGGAAGGACATCGTTAACTACAGCACGGGTGAGAACGACACGCCTTACGCCGTGTGGGAGGCTAACTACGAGGGCATTGCCGTGGCCAACCATGCCATTGAGGCCATGAAGGAAATGAGCGAAGACCCTGCCAAGGATCCTGCCTTGCAGCATTCCTGGGGTGAGGCTCACATCCTGCGTGCCTATCTGCATTTCGTGTTGCTCAATGTCTTTGCTGAAGCCTATAAGGATGATACGCAGAGTGAGCAGGACTGGGGCATCCCCTATGTCACTGAGCCTGAGACCACGGTGAATGTGGACTATAGCGATCCTCGGTATCGTAAGAGCGTGGCTGAGGTATACCGTCTCATTGATAAAGACATCAACGAGGGCATCAACCTGATTGATGACTCTAAGTACAAGGTGCCTGCCTATCATTTCAATAAAAACGCTGCCCATGCGTTTGCTGCCCGGTTCTATCTGTTCTGGCGCAAGTATGACAAGTGCATAGAGCACGCCAATGCTGCCCTGGGCAACAATCCTGCTTCGATGCTGCGTAAGTGGTCATCGCTGAATACAAACACCATGGATACGCGCCTGAACGACTATAATGACGAGAAGGCCGCTTGCAATTTCCTTATCACACCTACTTATTCGCTTCAGGACCGTATGATGAGCGCCTGCCGCTTCTGCATCAACAACGGTAAGACTTTTGAAGGTGACGAAGATGGTTCGAAGACCGTTTATGCCACCGACGCCATCCTTTATAATGGTGGTGGTCCTAACTGGACTGGCTATGTGCCCGCCTATGCAGGTAATCTCTTCATCTGGGGCAATCAGGACTACGGTGTGTGGCTCTTCCGTGTGTACGAGTATTTTGAGTATTCCGACAAGATTGCTGGTATTGGCTATGTACATATTCTCTATCAGCCATTCACGGCTGAGGAGACGCTGCTCTGCCGTGCTGAGGCCAAGCTGTTCATGGGCGATCGTGAAGGCGCCATTACTGACCTTGGCTACTGGACTGCTTCCAAGATGGTGGAGCGTCCCATTTCACAGGAGAATATCAATTCCAAGTACAGTGGCAAGCCTGGTTCGCAGTATGTGGATGACCTGCACATGCAGGAGATGAGCCCTGAGTTCAAGCAGCTCAATGAAGATGAGATGCGCGTGCTCTATTGCATCCTCCACTTCCGCCGTATTGAGAATATGTACGAAGGCCTGCGCTGGTTCGACATCAAGCGCTACGGCATCACCGTGCACCACGCCTATCGTGGTCCTCAGGAGGACGAGGTACACCACGACTACCTGAAGTGGAATGACCCACGTCGAGTACTGCAGATTCCTAACAACGTGGTGAAGGCAGGCTATCCCTCCAACGATCGAAACGATCCCTATAGCGTGAACCAGAATGGTTACCAGACGCCTGCTTATTCTGTTTTACAATCTACCAAATAACGCACACTGGATATGAAAAAGATAATATGTCTATTGAGCATGGCGGCCGTCGTGGCTACCTTCTCTTCCTGCCGCACAGAGGATGACTTGACGGAAACCATCTTCGACACCTCTGTGCCTGTGGTCGACAAGAACAGGGCCACCTCAGAGTTCGACCAATGGCTCTACGAGAACTTCGTCAAACCCTACAATGTGGAGGTGCAGTATAAGTTCAGCCTTCCTGCCAGTGACCTCAGCTTCCAGCTGGCTCCCGCCGACTACAACCGTGCACAGTTGTTGGCCCACATGATTCGCTATCTGTTCTATGATGTCTACACCAAGTTTGCGGGCGAAGAGTTCATGAAGCAGTATGGGCCTCGTATCTTCCACTTTATCGGCTCAACTGGCTACAACGCTACCACGGGTACGGAGGTGCTTGGTACTGCTGCCGGTGGCGTGAAGATTACGCTTTACAACGTCAACGAGATGAAACCCTACAGTGAGAATGTAGAGTATAATAACGATGATATCACCGTGCTCAACGAGCGATTCTTCCACACGATGCATCATGAGTTCTCGCACATCCTGCACCAGACGAAGTCCTATCCTGTCACCTTCGGACAAGTTACTTCCAGCACCTACGATCCGCTGACCTGGCAGGACCGCGACTCAGTCATCACCCATCAGCTGGGATATGTGACTCACTATGGTTCCAGTGCTACCTATGAGGATTTCGTGGAGACGCTGTCGTGCATCATCACCGATACTGACCATCGCTGGATGAACCGTATCATTGAGTCCTGCTGTAAAGGTATGCGTCAGGGCGACAAGGAAGAAGTACTGGTGCTCATTGACTCGCTGAAGATTCAGAACTTCGACGATCCCAAGATGCCCTGGAATCACTTCACCATTTACAAGCAGACCAAGGAGTTCAACACCAATACCAATGAGTATGATGAGACCAACCGCTATGTGCTTGATGCCCATCGCAGCACGGCAGTGGAGTATAACTCCAAGGCAGGCCGCAATGTGGCTAAGTACGTCTACGAGAATTATCGTACCTTTACTTCCTTCCGCGATTTCCTGAACTGGGTGGAGTACACTACCGATGATGAGGTCGACGGCATTAATGCCTTGCTGAAGAAGATCAACATCGCTACTGACTGGTACACTGACCGTTGGGGACTCTTTGCCTTCACGCTGCGCGAAGAAGTACGCTATCGTCAAGATCACATCAATGAGTGGATTAAGAGTGACGACGTGAAAATCTACGACCTGAAGTAACGCGAAGAATTTAATATTGACGAATATGAAGACAAAAGAATATATCTATCATTTGTCAGTGGCTAGTCTGGTGGGCTGCGGTATTGCTGCTACCTTCACATCCTGCCGCTTTGAGGACGAGGACTTTTTCGACGCTACTGCCGCACTCCGCATTGAGCAGACCACTGAAAAAGTGCAGAATACGCTGGTGGCGCCTGCCAATGGATGGGTGATGCAGTATTTCACTGGCACGGATGAGGTGGAGGGCTTCAACCTTTTTGCCCGCTTTGAGAACAGCCAGAAGGTAACGCTGGCTGGCGATCATCGATTCCTGCGCGATGGCAATGCTGGTAAGTACACTGAGCATGCTTCGCTGTATGAGATTCTGAAAGAAGACGGTCCCGTGCTGGCTTTCAACACATGGAATGATGTACTGACACCGTTTGTGGATCCTGTTGACTATTCCGCTGCTCCACGAGCCTTGGTCAAGGACGGCGAAGGCATGGGGGGAGACCAGAACCTGGTCGTTCTTTCCTATAGCGATAAGGAAGTGCTCCTTCGTGGTGAGCGTCATGGTGCACGGGTGCGCATGATTCCCTGTGAGACCACCTGGGAAGAGTATATTGCTGCCACAAGCAAGCTGAAGAGCTACATGACCAATTCCACTATTCCCAACTACTATGTAATCTCTGAGAAAGACACACTCTATTTCAAGAACCTGCGCAGTGGTGTCATCACTTATTGCGAGCGCATTGACGACCCGCTGTTCCCCAGCATCATCAATTGTGTGTTCACTCCCTCAGGTTTCCGCCTGCATCATGAGAACAATATCAAAGGCGTGCATTTCCAGGAGTTCAAGATGGCTGCCGACAGCACCTGCCTTGTCTCTGAGAATGACAGCGTGCGTGTGATTCCCATGTGGGATGACTATATGCTCATTCGCTCAGAGGTGTGGAACATGAACCCCGACGAATTCTCAGCTGAGCAGAAAGATCTTTTTAAGCAGATGGACAATGCATTCAATGTCTACAATAAGAATGCTTCGATTGCCAGCATTGGAATCGGTAAGTCCAGCGGTGGTAACTCCGTGTTTGGTCTTGTCGTTACTTTCTATACGAATGCTGCAAAGACCAAGACAAATACCATTGGTATGACGCTGGATTTGTCATTGGTATCCATGGGGCAGATCAATATCTCTATTCCTGAAGCGGTGGTTACCGATAAGAACATGGATGCCGTTTCCACACGTGCTGAGAATATGAAGGACTTGGCACTCGCGTTTGCCAGGACCATGGCCGGCGTCTACAATATGACCCCCGACAACTATTTCCTGCCCACCAGCTGTAAGTTTGCACCTGTAGGCAGTGGCTCTGCTTTTACCTTGAGCAGTAAGTAGACTATACTGAACAACTTTCTATAATAATAATTAAAAAACAAATGACTATGAGAAAATTCTTACTTTTTGCAGCTACTGCCATGTTCGTGGCATCTGCAAATGCGCAAGTTCTCGGAAGTCGCGCTCAGCATCATGCTCTGCCTCAGGCAACAAAGGCAAAGTATGAAATGGTTCCCGCCAAGAATGTTGGAATCGGTGAGCTGACCAACAGAGAAGCTGGCAAGAAGATGACGGTAGAACAGAAGTCACTGAAGGCAGCCTCCAAAGCTACAAACTTCAGAAGTTCTGCCATGGTGCCTTTCCTGGCTAGTGAAGTGCAGCCTGTCTACGAGGCTTACGCTGTGCAGCGTTCTGATGGCGAGTCTGTTACATGGGAAATGAAATCGGGCAAGGCTCAGTACGAGGATGGAACTGAAGCTACTGTAATGGTAAATGTAGTTCCTAATATTTTCGAATTTGAAAATGGCGTGATGGTTGAGTACGAAATGAATGGCGACACGATTGTCATTCAGCCTCAGCTTGTGGCCTCTTACCAGACCCAGGACGGCCAGGACATCTATCTGTTCTTGGAGTCGGGTACTACGAATGATGGCTCTATCAAGTTAGCACTTGACGAAAACGGCAGAATTAAGGGTACTTATTCCATTCTCTATGGTGCATACGGAACAGAAACCTACAACAGTGATGATTATCTGGGTTACTATGAGTGGTACCAGACTGTACAGTACAATCTGCCGGGAGAATACTCAGCTCCTGTTGTGAGCTTCGAGCCCTCCAGCTTGATGCTTTATGCTGGAATGGGCATCAGTGGCTATCATTACAACGCCAATCTGGCTATGACTGCCGCATATGCACCTCTGCATCTGAAGAACCTGACCACAACCCCCGCCACCGCTTGGGATTGGCAGGCCGTGGAGGAAGAGACTGATTCCATTGTTCTTACTGGCAATACCAAGGACTTCGAGTTCAAGACCAAGGGTGAGGCTGTTTATAGCCAGCTGCAGTTGGTGGGCTATAATAAGGACAAGGCCTCTGAGCCCTTTACTCATGGTGTGAAAAAGACAGTTGGTGATGATGGTTATGAATTTGAAGATTTCTATCTCTACGGTTCTGGTAGCGAAAGTACTTTCACCTTCTCTGATGGCAGTACGGCTACCTTGACACGTCAGGATCCTGATGGCAATCTCACGTTCTACACCAACTGGGGCACACCTGACCTCTATGAAACAACCAGCATTCACAAGATTTACATCTATCACGACAAGCCAGCTGCACCTCTTTACATCACAGGTGTCACGCTTCCTATCGTTGGTGGAAACTTCCAGAAGAATTTCGAGCTGAAGATGCTTATCTATAAGTGCACTCGTAATGCTGCAGGTACCAGTCTGGTTCTTGGCGATCTGATTGCACAGGCCGATGCCGTTGGTACGCATAGTGTGAATACGGATTATCAGGGCCAAAGCGGACTGAGCGCAATTAACTTTACCGAGCTCTATACCGAAGATGAGCTTGGCATGAGTGAGGAGATTGACCACCTGTTCCTTGACTCTGAGTTCGTTATCGTCATTGACGGATGGGACAATGGAACCTTCTCAGGCGTACTGGGCAGCCAGGATGCTCCCCTTGACAATGCTGGCATCTCTACTTGGTTCGAGAGAACCGGCTACGAAGGCGAGATGCGTGCCTATACCAGTTGGAAGACTTCTCTGTTCGTAGGTCTGCTGGGTGCAAACTTTGGCTATCTGCATACTGAAGATCCTACCGACATCCACATTGATGCCGAGGGTGGCGAGGCTACTCTTAACGTGACTCCTCAGTACTACAGCATTAGCGATGAGGATGGCTCTGCCAAGACACGTCTCTTCCTGGAAAGCGTCAAGGTTGACGACGAGGAGTTGGATGAACTTCCTGAGTGGCTGACATTGGAATATTCCGATCCTGTTCAGGTTGGTGTTAATGATAATGGCGATCCCGTATATGATACCAATTTCACCCTGAACGCTAAGGTGGAAGCACTGCCCGAGGGCGTTGAGACCCGTCATATTGACATCGTGCTGTGGCAGGAGGGTGCTCAGCTGAAGCTGAACATCACTCAGGGTAAGGATGAAAATGAGTTCACGCCTGTTCCCTTCGATGGCGCTGATGGCAAGTACTATCTGATCAATATTGCCTCTAACAAGTGCTGGGGTGCTGGCAACAGCTGGGGCACACAGGCTTCGCTGGTTGAGCATCTTGAGTATGTCACCCTGTTGAAGCAGCCCGACGGCACCTATTATCTGGAGTCGCAGGTGAGCAATGGTGGTGATAACTACTACTTCGGTGGTGAGTATATGGACGGCCAGCCCGTGCCTCTGACCATTACTGCAGTGAACATCATAGGCTACAGTGACGATGCTGAGACGGTTCCCGTCTATGCTTATACCATCGCCAATGGCGACAATTACTATGGCTGGGATGGCAACTCTACCGTGCTGGGTAGGGAACTGGCAGCCGACAGCGAGAATGCCCAGTGGGTTATTGCCACAGAAGAGCAGGCCATTGCCGCTTTGGCAGAAGCCACTGCTGAAGACCCGGTGGATGCTACGTTCCTGCTGCTCGACCCGAACTTCGGCCGCAACAACCGCAACCAGGCTGCCTGGACAGGCGACGCCTTCAGCGTGGGTGGTGACAATACCAACTTCAACGCCGAGAAGTGGGGAGGCAACTCGCAGACCTTCGACATCAGCCAGACGGTGAATGTTCCCAATGGACTGTACAAGATTTCCTGGAACGGTTTCTATCGCTACAACAACACTCCCGACAACACCAACGACATTGCTATTGCTGCACATGCCGACGGTACTGAGGTGATCAATTCGTTCATCTATATCAACGGCAACAACTATCCTCTCACCAGCATTGCCGACGAAGCTGCTTCTGCAGCCCTGGAGGGCAAGCTGCCCTTCTCACAGGGTGAGGCCAGCGCTGCCTTCGGACAGGGTCTCTATGCACAGACTGCCACTGTCATCGTCAATGACGGCAAGCTGACTGTTGGTATCAAGAAGACCAATCATCCTGGCTGTGACTGGACCGTATGGGACAACTTCACACTGCAGTACTATGGTGCAACCGACAACAATCCTGATGATCCCGAGCTCGTGGCTCCTGAGGGCTGGACAAGCGTGATCAGCAATGGTAACCTGGCTGGCAACTCTGCTGTGAACTTCATCGCCAAGGAGTATCCTTCAACTGAGCCCGCTCCCGCCAACATCGTCGATGGCGCTGGTAAGAACAATAGCCGCGGCGTCGTGGTGAAGTCGCAGAACAAGGTTAAAGAGGCTTGGGACAGCCAGTTCTGGATCAAGGTGAACGAGAAGCTGCCCGAGGGCACCAAGCTGCATGTTGAGTTCGACTACAAGGCCGACAACGCCGGTAAGGTAAGCACACAGGCACATGGCGCTCCTGGCAACTACCAGCACTGGGCTGCCATCGGCGACGTTACTTTCGCCACCGAGTGGAACCACTTCAGCACCGACATTGAGGTTTCTGGTGATATGGCAACAGGTAATGGCGGCGACGGCCTTCTGAGCATCGCCTTCAACCTGAACGACATCGCTGATGCCAACACCTTCTACTTCGACAACTTCGGTGTTTGGGCCCAGAAGCCTGCTCCTGTTGACGAATGGGTTGACATTCTGGTCAATGGCAACATGGAAGGCGCCACTGTTCAGAACTTCCTCTCCAAGGAGTATCCTTCTACCCAGATCCTGCCCGCTAGAATCGTGGATGGCGCTGGCAAAGACGGCAGCCGTGGCATTGAGATAGATGCACCTGCAAAGGTAAAAGACGAGTGGGATTCACAGTTCTGGATCTATCTGCCCACCACGCTGCCCGAAGGCACCAAGTACAAGGTTGAGTTCGACTATCGTGCTGACCGCAATGCTACTGCCGACACGCAGGCTCATGGTGAACCAGGCAACTACATCTTCTACAGCATGATTGGTTCGCCCAACTTCACCACCGAGTGGCAGCACTACGAGAAGTCTGGTAGCATCAGCGCCGACCAGGCTGTTTCGAAGGATGAAAGCGGCAATCCTACTGACAACAAGTTCCGCTCCATCGCCTTCAACCTGTCGAAGGACAGCGAGAACGCCGTGAAGTACTTCTTCGACAATGTGAAGTTCTTTGTTGAGAAGAGCTTCTATGAGACTGGCATCGTCACCATCGACAACAGCCAGAAGAACGAAGGTACTATCTACAACCTCCGTGGTCAGAAGGTGCAGAACGCCCAGAAGGGTCTCTACATTATCAACGGCAAGAAGGTCGTGCTGAAGTAGCGCCTAGCGCTAAAAATACATTGAAAGTCCTCCTGCCCTCCTGTGGTATGGAGGACTTTTCTATGAATCATTCAGACAATTCTTATACACCTTTGCTTTATGAAAAGAAACCTATTGATGATGTCACTGGCGGCTTTCTCACTCCTGCTGATGTCATGCGGTGGCCAGTCAGCCAATAAGTCGGGCAGGACGGAAGCCGATGACGACGCTGCCGCCGAAGAAGCTGCTGATGCCAAGAAAGCAGTTGTGGAAGAAAACGATGACGAAGGCGCTCCTGAGGGACGGACTGGTGACAGCGAGATCCTGAATATCCGCCGCGTATGGGGGGAACAGCCCATTGCTGTCGCTTCTGATGGTAAAACGGTGAACATAGAGGTGCTGGCCAGTGCCTTCTGTAAGCAATATGCCAAATACAAACCCAACGAGGTGCTCCGCGAGAATCTCGTAGGCAAGCCTAGCTATGGCGAGGATGATTTGGGCTCCCTGTTTAACTTTGAAAACAAGTCGGCTAATGGCTACCTCTCGTGCATGGCCATGATACAGTATGACTGGCTGACCACCTGTAGTTACTGGAAGCGCAGTAATGGGCATAAGCTGGTGGCTTTCTGGTTGCTGGAAACCTTTGAAGGCGATAAGAAACCTGCTTGTCTGCTGGCCTTCTATGACTATGACCCCGCCACTGACACGATGACGCCTGAGACTGGTTTGACGAAAAGGGTGGAGGAGAAGATGAGTTCCTTTGATGCATATACCGTCAATCTTCCTGATGAGGGCAAGGATATCAACATCACGGGTCATCAGATTGACTACGAGGAAGATTGTGCTTACAACACTGACTTCCTGCTCCGCTGGAACGGCAATGACTTTGCCATTGAGCAAGTTCCGAGCGAATAATGTGACTCTCAGCATCCGCAAACCATTGGCGTCTAGGATTTATCGGGAGCAGATGCTCCTTGGGCAAGTCTGACGCAATCTTGCGGAAACTTATAAGTAATAAAAAAGTATGGCTCTGATAAAAAGTTACAAAGGAATGAGCCCCAAGTGGGGGCTCGATTGTTATTTCAGTGAGAATGCCACGTTGGTGGGCGATGTCACGCTGGGCAACCAATGCTCCATCTGGTTCAATGCTGTGGTGAGGGGCGATGTGGCACCCATCACCATTGGCGACCGTTCAAACGTGCAGGATGGAAGTTGCGTGCACGTCACTCACGACACGGGTCCCACCCACATTGGCAACGACGTGACCATCGGCCACAATGTCACCGTGCATGCTTGCACCATCCACGACGGTGCCCTCATTGGCATGGGCTCCACGCTGCTCGATGGCTGTGAGATAGGCGAGGGGGCTATTGTGGCCGCTGGCGCCCTGGTGCTGCAGAACACGAAGATTCCGCCACACGAGATCTGGGGAGGCGTTCCCGCCAAATTCATCAAACCTACGCGTCCTGGGCAGACTGACAACGCCGCCCACTATGTGGAGTACGCAAAGGAGTACTTGAAGGACGTATGATGCTTATCATATAATAAGAGAATGCACTAATGCTATAAATGCTACCGGTGACCATGAGCAGTTTATTTGCGGTGGGTTGCCGGTAGCATTTCTGTTTCAGGAAGGAAATGTACTATTCGCCAGCACAGAGGCCAGCCACGTCCTCGCTTCCTACGCGCGCGCGTATATATCGCGCGAATGAAAGTGCTACAAGTGCTACAGGACGTGTTAAACGTCTAGTGTTGTGGTGTTTACGGGTGCAAATTGGCCTCTCGGAAGTGCTACCAAAAATGCTACAGGTGCTACCGGTGAGTCCCCCCATCTATCCAAACCACAAAAGGGCGTCGAGATTATCCAAAAAGTCAACGAGTTTTTCCAAAAAGTCGGCGCCATTTTCCAAAAAGTCGGCGCCATTTTTTGAAAAGTCGGCGCCGCATGAAAAAATCCCGATGAGACATATAGAAAAGTCGGGCCGCGACTTTTCTATATGTCTCATTTC
>CAMNJH010000048.1 GCA_946541275.1 uncultured Prevotellaceae bacterium | reverse complement strand
TTTCATTTACGATTAAATTTTGGCGTCAGAATGGTCCGAAAGATGCGGGTCACTTTGATACGCACGAGATGCACGACATTCCCGATGATACCTCATTCCTCGAGATGCTCGACATTCTGAACGAGGAGCTCATCAACGAAGGCAAGGAGCCCTTCGTGTTCGACCACGACTGCCGCGAGGGTATCTGTGGCATGTGCTCGCTCTATATCAACGGCACGCCTCACGGCAAGACCGAGCGTGGCGCCACCACCTGCCAGCTCTACATGCGCCGCTTCAACGATGGCGACGTCATCACCGTCGAGCCCTGGCGCTCAGCTGCCTTCCCCGTCATCAAGGACTGTATGGTTGACCGCAACGCCTTCGATAAGATTATCCAGGCTGGCGGCTACACCACCATCCGCACTGGTCAGGCTCAGGATGCCAACGCCATCCTCATCCCCAAGGAGGATGCCGACGAGGCTATGGACTGCGCCAGCTGCATCGGCTGCGGTGCCTGCGTAGCAGCTTGTAAGAACGGCTCTGCCATGCTCTTCGTATCCAGCAAGGTCAGCCAGCTCGCCCTGCTTCCCCAGGGTCGCGTAGAGGCTGCCCGTCGTGTGAAGAACATGATTGCCAAGATGGACGAGCTCGGCTTCGGTAACTGCACCAACACCCGTGCCTGCGAGGCCGTCTGCCCGAAGAACGAGACCATCGCCAACATCGCCCGCCTGAACCGCGAGTTCATCAAGGCCAAGCTGGCAGATTAATTGTATTGTCCCCACTCTTCAATTCCCCTCCTTTCATGGGAGGGGCAAAAGGGTGGGGACTTTTCAATGCCAAATAAGGGTATTTCTCTCTTCTCCACCGCCTCGACGGTGGTTGTTATACATTAATTAATAATATGAACTTACAGATCAGCGTTTCTGTTCGTACTTATATATAGATACTGAGCTTTTGCTCTTGTTCTCAAAACTCAAATACCGCCAATATTTGCACACGAGGACAGGTAGTGAAGGTTCACGCTTCTTGGGCGTGGACCATTCATACTTGTTTGTGTGCATGGTCACTTGGCGGTAACCAGAGTTTTAAATGAGTATCGAATGGTTCCGCCTTTTTTAATTATTATTACTATATGACTGTAAAAATAGAAAAGAAACATATCTTCATTGTTGGAGCCATTTTTATACTTTTAATTGCTTTAATAGTAGGTGTTAACATTTACTCAACCCACAAATATAAGAAAAACGCCGTTGAGTTCAAAGCTCGTACCACTGCATTGACAATGCCAATGGCTTTAGTTTTGGAGGATTATCAAAAGAATTGGAGAAGCGCAATCTTTGACCATGAAGCTTATGATGAAACAGGAGCAAGCCGTTACTGTAGTGATTTCAACACTGCTCTTGGTTGGAGAATCACTGCACACAAGAAAGTTTTGAGTCTTATTGATTTGTACTTTTTCGATATAAAAGATTTGATGAAAGATATGGACAATCCACCTTCTAAATATGAAAAAGTCCATGACAAATTTTTGGCCATTTATAAAAATCTCAACAAGTTGAAAAATCTGTGTAATTCACCAGAAGGTTCACTACAATCATTTTCTTCAAATGTAAATAATATGCTTTCTGATATTCAGTCGGACTTAAAGGAAACCGATTTAACCATAGAAAGTGACTCTAAAATGATGTCTAAATATATAGATGAATTTACTGAATCTCTTGAGACAATTAGAAAAGTCCAGAAAGATTGACCATGTGAGATAATCTCCTAATCCGTCGACTTATAATCCGACAATTGTGTGTGGGAATTTTCAATGCAAAAGAATGGAGAGATGTGGAGGCCATTGCGGTTTCCACATTTTTGTATGAATCTAGTCCGTGGCACCCTCTTTCTACACTCCAAGCAAATGCATGGAGTTGACCGTCTGCTATTATTGCTATGTTTCAAAAATAGGTTGCACAAAATTTGCTAATTACAAAAAGATTGTTTACCTTTGCAACAATTAAAGAATAGTAAATCATGGAGGCAACTATTAGACAACCATTGAATGCAGCCCAGATAGAGTTGCTGAACTCTGTGGCTTATCTGGACAAGGAAGAAGACTTGCGCGAGCTGAAGAACACGCTTGCCCGATTCTTTGCCAAGCTTGCCGACAAAGAACTAGACCGTCTGTGGGAGGAAGGCATTATCAACGAAGAAGTAATAGAACAGTGGGGGCACGAACACATGCGTACCCCTTATCGCCAAAAGATGTAGCTTACGATGAGAAAGTTCGTAGTGGACACCAATTGCCTGCTCCGAATGATTCCTGTACGGAGCCAATATCGTAATGTATGGGAGGCATTTCTCAACGAAAGTTATATTATCTGTGTAAGCAATGACATTCTCAGTGAATATTTGGAAATACTAACACAGAAGGTGAGTCATACTTTTGCCGTGAGAATTGTCAATGTCTTGTTAAAAAGCAATAATACAGAATTCTGTGATCCTCATTATCATTTTGAGTTGATTACCCAAGATCCTGATGATAATAAGTTCGTTGACTGTGCAATTATTGCTGGTGCTGAATATCTTGTTACAGATGACAAACACTTCAATGTTTTAAACGACATTCCTTTTCCTAAAGTTAATACTGTTACATTAGATCAGTTCCAGACATTATTAATGCGATAAAAGGAGGATGCCCCGCTCTGTCAGATTTGCAATCAGACGGCTGCGAGTATGAGCATTTGAATGCGAAAGAACGGACATGTGTGGGAAGATGAGAAGACAATTATAAAAGATATTACTATGAAGAGTATTTTACTTTTCCTGTTGATGGTTCTGCCCACGCTCGTTTCGGCGCAGGAACTGGCGAAGAAGGGGCGGAGTGCTGACGAGATTGTGCCTCAGGGCACAGACTATATCAAGGCGGAAGGCGACTTGAACAAAGACGGGCTCAGCGACCTGGTGGTCTATGCGCAACCCGTGCTGGCCATCTATTTTGCGAATGCTTCAGGCATCTACGAACAATGGAAGCAATACAAAGAGATACTGCCCATTGATGAAGAGGGCGATGACTTCATGATTGACATCGTGCTGACCGTTACTGCCCGCGGTACGCTCATGATACATGTGGGCAGCTTTGCCTCAGCCGGTACCAGCGACATGGGCCATAACAGTTACGTCTACCGTTTTCAGAATGGTGACTTCTACAAGATTGGTGAAGAGCAGCACAGCCAGTCGCGTATGACAGGCGAAGCAGAGACTATCAGCACAAATTATCTCACCCATAAGCGCCAGGTTCTCAAGGAGAATGTCTTTGACGATACGATTAAGCCTAAGGAGAAGTGGACGACCATCCCCAAGCAACCATTGAAGAAGCTGGGCGAGGACTTCTTGGAATATTAATCCTCATAACGACTATTCTTTCTGAAAAGGAAAAGAAAAACACCTGTTTCTTTCCTTCTCTCTCACTATTTTCGTAAATTTGCAAGCGATAAATAAATGTCAAACCTTAAAACCCCGATGAGTAATGGAAACAACTCTTGTTTTATTGAAGCCCAGTTGTGTTCAGCGCCAATTGATTGGCGAAGTGGTAACCCGTTTTGAGCGTCGTGGACTGCGCATCTCCGGCATGAAGATGATGCAGCTGAGCACAGAAATTCTGCGCGAGCACTACGCCCACCTGGCCGACAAGCCTTTCTTTCCTTCGCTGGCTGCCTCCATGCAGGCATCGCCGGTAGTGGCCATGGCCATCAGTGGCGTGGATGCCGTGAAGGTGGTACGCGCCATGGCTGGCGTGACCAACGGCAGAGAGGCTGCCCCTGGCACCATTCGTGGCGATTTCTCCATGAGCAACCAGCAGAACATTGTGCATGCCTCCGACTCGGTCGAGAATGCAGCCATAGAGCTTCGCCGCTTCTTCCGTCCTGAAGAGATCTTTGACTATCAGAGCGGAGCCTTCGGCTACATCTATGGCGATGGCGAATGCAAATAGGCGCTATTTCACGCTGTTGATACGATTGGTGTAGAACTGACGGAAGTCACTCCACTTATAGTAGGGATAGCTGTCAGTAGGTACGGGCAGGGTGGCCTCCTCACCATTGAGCAGGCATTTCACCAGCACGTCGCCAGCATGCTTCTTACTGCGATAGAACACCAACTGCATGTTGCTAGCCATACATGTCTCCCAGTTCTGGTAGCAGTTTTTCACTTCATAGGGGTCTTCGGGGTCGCGGTCGGCTCCGTTGATACCCATGAGGATGGTGAGTGGCCCCAGGCAGTTGTCATGGCCAAAGCGAAGGTCAGCCACATGGTCGCTGGTGCCGTTCAGCACGGCATCAGCCTTTTTAATGATATCCTGCAGAATGGGAATCATCACATACTGGTCAGGGAACAGCCAGGAATAGGATCCCAGGTTGGAGTCCTCCCATTGATTGGCTATCTCTTCATCACTGATAATGTTTTGCATCATGCCCTCATGGCCAATGTTGGGCAGCGAGGTGTAGAGGTTAATCAGGTTGCTGGCTATGTGCTGCATATTGCCAGGCAGGCCCTCGGTGCTAGTGAAGACGCGATTGATAACCTTGTCGCGCAATGAGTTGTCGCCCTTGAACTGGTCGCGGTTCTTCTCATAGCGAGGCTTAGGGTGACTGACCTGGTGCTTCACTGGGTTCTGCCTGTCACCCGGCACCACGCCATCCAGTGTGAAGCGCGATGACTGCTCACGTATCTCCAACTTTGGATTGCACTGCACCAGCTCCTGGCAGAAGCCCGACATGCTGAGTACGCAGCGCCCAGTAAGCGACGAGATGGCCAGCACATGGCCTCCCCTGCGAAACACATCCTCAAAGTTATTGTACATGGTGCGGGCTATACGCTGATGCTGCTGCCAGCCCAGGTCGCTCAGTTCGCTCACGCCCGTGTTCAACTCGTCCTTGGCGGCCATGAAGCGGGTGTAGAAGGCCTCTCCGTCAGGGGTGAGCACCTGCTTCCGATGAGCAGTAGAGAGCAGCGAGTCCAACTCCCTGTAGAGAGAGCTGTTCCAGTAGTAGCGCGAGCCATGCCGGCCATAGTGGCTGATGTAGAAAGCCTTGTAGCCTTTCGGCGCTTTGGTCAGGGCAGCGTTAGTGAAATGATACGGGTAGTCAGTGCCATAGGCTTTCCGCGGATCAGCCTTCAGCAGATCCTGTGCGTCGTTGGTCTGTGCCCAGGCCATGATGCCCAGGAGTAAAAAGAACAGTGAGGTCAGTAGTTTTTTCATATCACGAATGGTAATGTTGGTTAATTTCCCGCAAAGATAGTAATCCTTTTTGAAATTCCCAAATGTTTAACTGCAAAAAAGCGAGTACTACGGAAAACTGGCACATTTATTTGGTTTGCACTTACTGATTATCAAAAATTATTCGTAATTTTGTCCGCATAAACGCAAAAACATGAAGGAAAAGATTATAAGCAGCATCCTGATGACGGCGTTTCTGCTGATGGCAGCCTGCAGTTCCCATAAAACACCACCAGAACAGGAGCCACAGCTCAGCGAGGAAGAACTCAGGCTGATACACGCCAGTAGAATTGACAGCAGCTACGTTTTGTCACTACAACAGCCTGACAGTATAGCCCACTGGGAAGGACTTGACACACTGACCGCCGAAGCCTGGATTCTGGTCGAAGACGCTACAGGGATGCTCATCAGTGCCAAGAATGCCCACCAGCGTATGTACCCCGCAAGCCTGACCAAGATGATGACCTGCCTGTTGGCTACGGAGCACAACCAGCTATTGGACGATACCATTGAGATAACCAAGGACGTATACGTCACACGTGACTGCCGCGTCCGTCTGGGCGACAGCTATCAGGCTGTTCATCTGCTGAGTGAGATGATGCTGCTGAGCGACAACGTTGCGGCCTACGCCCTGGCCAGGCATATTGGGGGCGACACGCTGAGTTTCTGCCAGATGATGAACAGCAAGGCCGCCTATCTGGGCATGGACAGCACGCACTTTGCCAATCCCAACGGACTGCCCAACGACAGCAACTACAGCACCGCACGCGACCTACTTACTTTGGCCCGCTACAGCATGTGCGACACTACCTTTGCCCGCATTGTGGCCACCCCGTTCATGGACATCCCCCTGACTGACGGACGCCATCTACCCTGCAAGAACACCAATATTCTGCTGCAGGACTACGATGGGTGCATTGGGGTGAAGACAGGCTATACACGCAAGGCTGGCTCATGCCTGGCCTCAGCAGCCACCCGCAATGGCGTGACGCTGTTCCTCATCTTGCTGAAAAGCAAGGATTACGCCCGACGCTTTGCGGAATCGGCAGCCCTGCTTGACTATGGTTTCCGCGTGATGGAAAAATACAAAAATTGGTGAGAATACATCATCGCCGATGAATTGGGTGCTTTTTTGAAGCCATTTTGCAAAAAGCGCCCATTTCATCGGTTTTCAACATCTGCTGCCAGCTATCGCAACAGCTGCGTTTCCATCTTGCTTGTGTGGAAAGCCTGCTGATGGCCCTCAATGTCGAATGTCAGCCTGGCTCCGCCTTCAGAGACTTCCAGCTTGACGGGAGCCCCCTCAATGAGCGGCAAGCAGTAATTGCTGCCCACGGGCAAGCCGCAGCAGATGGGAATCTGGCGTTGACGAAGATGGTGCGTCAGCATCTGCTCCACGCTCTCATACTGAATGTCGTGCCTGATAGCATTAAACTCACCCAGGATAATGCCCTTCACCCTGTCTAGAACTCCCTGAAGCAGCAGCGTGTAGAAAAAGCGATCCACGCAGTGCAGTGGCTCTTCCAATTCCTCAATAAACAGGATAATGTCGCGCTCTGGCGCCAGAAAGAACTTCGTGCCCGACAGCGAAGCTATGCTCGTCAGGTTTCCCCCCACCAGTATGCCTTCAGCATAGCCCAGGTGGTTGTAGCGATGGCTGGCCATTTCGTATTGTGGCACCCAGCCGAACAATATGTTGCGCAGCAGCCCCGAAGAGGGCTCCAACGCACTACCTATCTGCAGAGCCATAGGACCATGGATAGCCATCACACCAGCTGCCACCTCAGCGTTCAGCAGCGTGGTGATGTCGTCATGACCTATCAGCCATTTGGGATGCTCGGACAGCGTCTGCAGCGTGATACGCTCCAGCAAATGCATGCAGCCGTAGCCCCCATGCACACATACAATAGCTTTTATGTCGTCATCTTCCAGCGCCCGTCGCAAATCGTCGGCTCGCTCATCGGCTGTGCCAGCATAGGCATTGGCATCCGTTGAGTTTACATTCTGCCCTATGACTGGCACCAAACCCCACTGAGCCAGAACCATGGCGGCCTGACTGATGGCCTCGCCTACTAGCCAGTAGGCTGGCGAAACCAGCGCCACCTTGTCGCCCTTGTTCAGAAACGGGGGCCTTTTTATCTTCTCATCAATCTTCATTTCTATGTTGAAGCTATATTAATTATGATTTGTCAGCAGTTTACGTGCTTACAAAGTTAATTCTTTTTTCCGGAAAAGACTTAACGTGACGGTGCAGGCAAGCTGTTTTTGTAAATTCTGATAGTTTTTTGTAAATTCCATAAGTCATGCTGGAGCCATTCTCAAAGAAAATGACTACCTTTGCAGTTCTAAAATAATATCCATCTCATGTACGAACATCAGGGACTACAGGACATTTTCTATCTCATGCTCTACGGCGGTGCTGCCATGCTGGCCGTGGCGGCATGCTGCTATCTGCTGCTGGGGCGCGGCAACGCCTTCTGGCCTGCCATACGCCCACCCAGGGAGCTGCGCTTCTGGGGCGCCGCCTTCCTGGCATCGGTGGCGCTGAGCCATGTGTGGTGGGTGGTGCTGGGCATTCACTGGTTGGCTGACGACAAAGTGCTGCGCAATGCCGTGGCAGAAGTGCTCGACACGGTGACGCTCGTAGCACTGATGATGGCATTCCTGACGCGCATGCTGCAGGACCGTCACCGACCGCTGTGGCCTATTATCGTGGCCATTGCCCCCATAGTGGCAATTTCCATCATAGGCGTCGTCATGCGCACCCCCCTGGCCGAGAAGGTAATGCGGGGATGGGTGCTCTTTGTTGCTTTCGCCTTTATTATATATCTGGTGGGAGCCGTACGCCAGTACGGGCGCTGGCTGCATCAGAACTATGCCGACCTGGAGCACAAGGAGGTGTGGCAGAGCCTGCTGTTTCTGGTCTGCATCTTGCTTATGTACATGACTTACAACCTGAATTACGGCAGCATCGCCATGGAGTATCTCACCCAGGTATGCACGCTGGTCATCATCGTGTTCATTCTGTGGCGGGTGGAATCGCTGCAGAAGCTGGAAACCGACGAGGTCGCCCCCCCGACTACCGAGGTGGCAACCGACGCATCCTCAGCCACCGCCTTACCGCAGAACATTGGCATCCTGCTGAAACAGCACTGCGAGGACGAACAGCTCTATCTTCAGCACGGCCTCACACTGGCGCAGTTGTCGTTGGCCGTAGGCACCAACCGCACCTATCTGAGCACTTACTTCGCACAACAGGGCATCACCTACAACAACTACATCAATCAACTGCGCATTCAGCACTTCATCAGCCTCTTCCGCGAGGCCACCGCTGCCAGCAGACATGTCACGGCTCTTGAACTGGCCCAGCAGTGCGGCTATCACAGCTATAGCACCTTCAGCACTGCTTTCAAGCAATTTGTGGGCCTCACTCCAAAGGCATGGCTGAAACAGGAGGGAATGAACTAGTTTTGTTTAGCAAAATAGCATTAAGCCAATGCAAGACAATAGGTTATTACACCATGCCGTAGCCTTTCTGGTGGTGGCCATCTGGGGCTCCACCTTTGTGTTCACCAAGCTACTGCTGGTGAGCGGGTTGACACCAGCACAAATCTTCACCTTGCGCTTCATCATTGCCTATGTGCTTCTACTGGCTTTCTGCCTGTATAAAGGCATCAGGTGGATGGCCAACTCATGGAAGGACGAACTGCTGATGGTGGGTCTGGGCGTAACGGGCGGTTCACTTTACTTCCTAACGGAGAATAGCTCCATGAACTACACCACGACCACCAACACCTCGCTCATCGTGTGCCTTTGTCCGCTGTTTGCATCGGCCCTGATAGCATTATTCTACCACTCCGAGCGACTCAACCGCACACAGGTGGTGGGCACGCTCATGGCAGCGGCAGGCGTCATCGTGGTGGTGATGAACGGCCACTTCGTGCTTCACCTCTCCCCCATAGGCGATTCGCTGGCCTTCGCAGCCTGTCTCTGCTGGGCTTTCTACAGCCTGCTCATGATACCCGCCAATGCCAAGTACGACACGCTGTTCATCACCCGCAAGGTGTTTTTTTACGGACTGTTGTCCATGGTGCCCTACTTCTTGTGCTACCCTGGACTGAACCTGCATATCCTGGCCGAGCAGCCCGCCACCATCTGGAACCTGCTCTTCCTAGGATGTGGGGCATCCATGCTCTGCTTCCTTGCCTGGAACTGGGTACTGAAGAAACTGGGCGCCGTGGTGACCACCAATTATGTCTACTTCAACCCGGTCACCACCATTCTCTTTGCCTGGCTCATCCTCTCCGAGCCCATCACCATCTATTTTATTATAGGCACGGTGCTAATCCTGATAGGCATGTATCTGGCTGAAAGAGGAGTTAATAGAGTTAGGGGTTAGGGATTAGGAATTAGGAGTCAGGAGTGTAGACAATAGTTTCCGCTAGAAGTATAAAGAGCCCATTTCATCGATGTATCCATCTTAGTACGAGTGAATTTTGCGATGCAACAGTTTTGTAAAAAGCACCCATTTCATCGATTCATATTGTTACAGTCCTAGCCAAAACCAAAATAAGAATACTTCATACACTCCTCTCACTCCTAATTCCTAACTCCAAACTCTCTTACGCGCGCGTAATATCGCGCGCGAAAATAAGGTGCTACAAGTGCTACCGGCGGTGCTAACCGTCTGGCGACGTGGTGTTTACGGGTGCAAATTGGCCTCTCAGAAGTGCTACCAAAAATGCTACAGGTGCTACCAGTGAGTCCCCGACCTGTCCAAACCACAAAAGGGCGGCGAGTTTTTCCAAAAAGTCAACGAGATTTTTCAAAAAGTCGACGCCATTTTTTGAAAAGTCGACGCCGTATGTCTCATTTCTGCACAAAAGCACTCAAATGTGCAAGTAGCAGTTCACCCCTGCCAGTAGTATTTCCAGTAGCATTTTCCAAATAGCAAGATGCACCCACAAAGAATTGTGATTCAGCTTGTTACAATCAATAGTAGCACTTGTAGCACTTTTTTTCGTCTTATATATCGTGCGCGTGCATATAGGCCGTCCATTCGTATATTCGTCTTAGATAGAGAAAGTGGAGCTAATCAATCACCTTGTGGCCTCCGTGCCCTTTGTGGTGATAGTCTCACAGACTATATAGTTAAATCATTTCCAAAGAAGCCCATTTCATCGATGTTCTTGCATAAATTCGAGCGATTTATCAAGTATGATAATAAGTAGGGCGACGAAGGAGAAGGTAAAAACAGAATCAAGTAAATCACTCAAATTTTTGAAACACAGAGTACACTGAGCTCGAAGAGTCAATTATGTGCAGAGGTTGCATAGTTTTTTCTTTTTGCACGCATAATACGCCAGAGCGCATTCTCTTTTTGTCTACTTCATGGTCCTTCTCCTTTTACAAACGCCAAAACTGTTAATAACAATTAATTTTATTGGGAATAATTTGCAGAAATGGAAGAAAACCACTATCTTTGCACTATTATGTCTGTTAATAAACTACCGTTTCATTTTTTAAATTTAAAAGTATATGAAAATCATTAAGAAAACAAACTGTTTTGTTTTGATGCTGCTGGTAGCCATGATAGCTACTTCATGCTCTGACAAGGAGGTCTTTGACTCTAATGCCATTTACAACCAGAAGAAGTCAGAGTTTACCAGCAATTTCATCAAAAAGTATGGAGAAATTGACCCCAACCAATCATGGGATTTCTCCACAGGCTCGCACGTCTACTCTCTGTCCTTGCCTAAGGCCACCCGCGGCGCAACCCGTGCCGTCACGGCCGACCCGAATCAGTATCTGGAAAGACAAGACTGGTATGAGGTATATCCTAACACTCTCGATTGGATGAAAAAAAAGATGATTGAGAGAAAAGTAAATAAAGAAAATGGCTTTCCTTTCTATATGGAAGTCCCTGGAAACGTTTTTAATATCGTTCCTATCTACGAGGGCTATGCTGACTTCTTGTGGACACTGCACATCGTTGTTGACGACTATGACAACAATGGCGAAAGCCTCGACCTTAGTGTCTGGACCAAGCATCAGGACATTCAGCAAAAGACTAAAAGTAATCCTGAATGGGCTGACATCACCGGAGATAAGGGCAACACACAGGATGCTACAGCCGTGCGCGCCAAGCCCATTGAAATCAACCTCACGCAATACAAAGGCAAGAAGATGTATCTCTATCTGGAGAATAAAAAGAGAAAGGATGGAGTTATTCAGCCTCGTAATCCTGCATCTTCACTCGCCTATAAAATGTTAGCTCTAAATATTCCTGCCGACAGCATTCCAAAAAACCTTGATGAAAACTACAAGAAGATAATAATAGGTTGCGAAGACCAGGCCATCGACAGTAAATCAGACCACGACTACAACGATGTTATATTCATGGTTTATGGTAAGCCCGACATTCCTGATGTCAAGATGATAGAAGAGCCCATCTATGATTCGTTCAGCAAGCGCTATATGATTGAGGACCTGGGAACGACGGATGACTTTGACTTCAATGATGTAGTGGTCGACGTGTTTGACATTACCAGCAAGACGGCCGTCTATGAAGTGGTGGACGGCATTAAGCAATTCAAAGAGTGGAAAGATGAGACTCATTCACAGGAAGCCATCGTTCGCAGCTTAGGTGGAACGCTCGATATCACACTGAAGATAGGCAGCACCACTTGGACAAAGAGCGGTAGCGAGTATCCCGTGAGCCAAATGGTGAATACCAGTGGTGCTATTAACTACAAAGCTGAATTGGCAAAATTCGACATCGACAATAAGGACTGGGACTTTCAGACAAACAATGTTGCTGCAACGGTTGGAGACAAGGCCAGCGGCAATGTGCTGACCATTACCTTCCCCAAGAAGGGTGAAGCACCCATGATTATTGGCTTCGATGTCAACGAATACAGGAACTGGATGAACGAGCGCCAGTCCATTCCTTCCTCATGGTTCACCGAGGTGGATGACTAAGAATTGAAAATCATAATAGCAAAATCCAAGAGAATGCGCGCTGGCGCATTCTCTTTTTTGTCTATCTCATGGTCTGCCTATGCTCCTCTTGCAGCTGCCCATCCCTGACTCTCAGCTATTTGTTTCTCTTCTGTTAATTTTTCAAAAACAAACGGGAGTCAGGTTTTACTTTTTGCCCATTTCATCGTCAAATGTTAGATTATTAACATATCTAATATCGCACATGAAAAAATCTATTTTGATGGCAGCAGCCTTCATGGCGCTCACAGCTGGGGCACAGGTCACAGAAGACTTCAAGCCCGCAACCACGAATCAAGAGGGACATGAGTATCCCATGGTTAATTCACAGCGCATCGTTCGTGCACAAATTGTCGCCCCCGAGGCCAAAAGCGTAAAGCTGGACATTGGCGGCGTGAAGTACGACATGGTGAAAGACTCGGAAGGCAAGTGGACCGGTCAGTCGGCTCCACAGGATGAGGGCTTCCACTACTATCAGCTGAACATTGACGGCGCTTCGGTGCCCGATCCTGGCAGTCTGTTCTTCTACGGAGCCAGCCGTTGGGGCAGCGGCATTGACATTCCCGCCCAGGACGAGGAGTTCTACACGGTGAAGAACGTGCCCCAGGGCTCGGTGAACGAGGTGTACTATTACTCAACGGTGACCGAGAAGATGCGCCACTGCTACGTCTATCTTCCCGCCGCCTATCGGGAGAATCCCACCCGCAAGTTCCCAGTGCTCTACCTGCAGCATGGCATGGGTGAGAACGAGACGGGATGGTCGGCACAGGGAAAGACGGGCATCATCATGGACAACCTCATTGCAGCAGGCAAGGCCGAGCCTTTCATCATTGTGATGGACAATGGCCTGAACGCCATTCCTGCACATCCTGACACCACACAGGCCGGGCGCCAAGGCTTCGGATTCCCCGGAATGGGCCAGCGCCCACAGGGACAGGGCGGCGTACGTCCGCAGGGCTTTGGCGGCAATCGCCCACAGGGTGGGCCCCGTCAGGGAGGACCGCGACAGGGTGGCCCGCGTCGCGGCGGCTTCGGCGGTTTTAACGGCTTCCAGGAAGTGCTGCTGAAGGACATCATCCCAATGGTGGAGAAGAACTATCGTGTGATGGCCGACACTGAGCATCGCGCACTGGCAGGACTCTCCATGGGCGGCATGCAGACGCACATGATCACACTGGCCAATCCTAAGATGTTCGCCTATGTGGGCATGTTCAGCGGCGGTACCTTCCGCACCGAAGAGCTGCAAGACGCTGCCGACTTCAAGGCCACCAACAAGGTGCTCTTCATGAGCTGTGGCGGGCGCGAAAACATGGGAGTGGAGAAAGCAGCCCAAGACCTGAAGGCCCTGGGCATCAACGCCCATGCCTACGTTTCACCCGAGACGGCCCACGAATGGCAGACCTGGCGCCGCAGCCTTTATCAGTTCGCTCAGCTGCTGTTTAAGTAATGTTCCAGCAAAACAGGCAACCCCGATGAAATGCTGCTTTTTAAGCATCGTCTGAGCCACACCTAAAAATCGATAAAATGGGCCTTTTTTGAAACGCAATTTCAAAAAAGGCCCATTTTATCGCAACTATTATAGCAAAAGTAACGTCTACACTCCTCCTCTCATACACTCCTTATTCTTTCGGAGCAAAGAACAGCAGCCAGCGGTAGAGATTGCAGCCCACAAAGTTGCCCAGCACCTCACAGATATAGACAATGAGGACGTCGGTCTGAAGCAACTGCGCCGTAGGCGATACCAGGAAATAGAAAGCGTCGGCAATGGAGTGGGCAAAGCCACAGAGGATGAACACGGGCACGCCCAGCAGCAGCGTCAGCATCTTTCCCTTGCGGGCAAACTCAACAGCCGTGGTCATGATGAATCCGCAGCCAATAGCCAGCAAGAAGCAGGCCGCAGGGCCCTTGGCCAGCCGACCGGTCAGAATCTTCGAGGCCGGCTCAATGCAGTCGGGCTGCGCATAGCCTATCATCCACGCCGTGAGCAGACAGCCCAGAATGTTGCCCAGCAACACCACGCATAGCATGGTCCAGTCACCCTGTCGGCGAATGAACCCCGCCGTGCCGGTATAGAGTTTCAGGCCGTAATAGACCACCGTGGTCAGTCCGAAGGCAAACAGCACGGCTCCTGCCACGCCGCCCACACGCAGATTGACCACACAGCCAATGGAGATACATATTCCCGCCAGAATGGCTGCTGGTAGGATGGTTCTGAGCAATTCTTGCTTTTTCATCTATACATTATTTAATATTATCAATTACTTCACCATCCACACATTCAGCACAATGCCCTGGAAAGAGGGCGAAAAGCTGGGCTGACAGACAAAGAGGGCGTTGTTGAGCCATGCATAAGGGCTGTCGGACGGTGCCTCAAACTGAGGTGCAGCCTTGAAGTAGAAAGAGGGATTGCCCTGGTCGTCCTTACTGGTGGCAATGATGCCTCGGTTGCGGATGTGGATGTTGACACCGTCGTCGGTGCGGATGCAATAGATGGCCTCCAGCTCCGTACGCGACCCGTCGGCACTGGCCATCTGGTAGTCAGCACCGCCATTCAGAATCTCACCCTTCAGTCGTGGGCCCTCAAAGGTGCCCCCTGTGATGGGAATGATGTTACGCCGCCCGCGTGGCGTCTGGCCTACAGAATAAGCCTGTCCCAGCGTGACTTTCAGTTGCATGACGAACTCCAGCTGTGGCGTGTCCTTGGGGACATCCACCTGAGCACTAGCCGTGGTCACAGCGGCCAGCAGCACTAACAACGTAATGAACAGTTTTTTCATGGTTTCAAAATGTTTTGTTTATTAGTTCTAATCTCCATGTCATTCCTCTACCACCTCGTTGGTATCGGTATTAACAGTAACGACGGTTCCATCGGGGTTCTGCCGCTGAATGGTGTACGGATAGAAGGCTCCCAGGAAGTCGCCCAGCACGGTGCCCTTGGTATTCTCGGCCATGCGGCGGGTGAGCTGCTTATGGGCTTTTTGCAGACTGTCAATCTGCACATTGCTACCCGTCCTGTAATACTCCACCAGCCGTGCATTGCGCTCTTCAGTAGCCTGCTTCCAGCAGTCCAGCGAGTCGTTCAGGGGAGTACCCGTGGCATGGCTCACCGAGTCAATGGTCACCTTGACCTGGCCAGGCTCCGTGACGACCAGCAGTTCCTGCACCCCCATGCGATAATGATAGTCCAGCAGAATCTTGGCCAGCATCACTGTGTCCTTAGCAAACTGGAAATGCCCGTTCTCAATGACCACACTGTCAACATACTGGGCCGTCTTGGGCCCGTACATGGGCACCAGGAAAATGCGGACGCCGTTATAGGTGGTCGGAATATCGCCAGAAATCACGCACGCTGCCTGCTGCTTCTGGCAGGCCACACAGAAGGTAGTCATCACGGCTACCACAACATAGAACAATATCTTCTTCATCTTATTATATGAGGTTGTTTTCATTCTTTAATCCTTACCTGCTGCCGCTCACCGCTGTTCACCTGCCGCTGGGCCTCGCTGACATTGAACTCAACGGGCTGGCTGGTGAAGTCGGGCACATTGTAGGAGTCGAACAGCTCATCATAGTACTTACGGGGATTGCGCTGGGGCAGCAGGAAGGGCTTGGTGCAACGCCCCTGGTCATCAATACTACTGAGGAAGAGCTGGGCGTACATACCATCGGTACGCTTGGAGGTGAATACGAACCAACGGCTGTTAGAGCTCCAGTTATGGAAGCTGTCCACATGGCCGCTGTTCACCTCGTCCAAAGGTCGCGACTCACCCGTGGCCAAATCCATCAGCCAGAGGTCGGCATCGCGCTGAAAGACAGGAAAATTGCTGCGCCCGCTGACGGTGTACATCAGCCAGCGGCCGTCATAGCTGGGTCGCACCTGCGTGGCGCTGGTGCCCGTTGAGTCGGCATTGACCAGCGTGTCGGCCTGCTCACCAAAGCGCCCGCTCTCAGCGTCGAAAGCAATCCTGCAGATGGAGCACTTCACCTTTTCATACTCAGCAGGCACCCGACAGGGCTTGGACGTGCTGTAGTAGAGCCAACGGCCATCGGGCGAAAAAGCCGGGAAGATTTCCAGGTCGTCCGTCAGCAACAGAGGAGAGAGCAGCAGCTGGTCGGTCTCCGTGTCGAGCACGATGACATCGCTGAAGTTATGCCAGGCCTCAATGCGGTCATCGGGCCCGGTGAAGAAGCTCTGGTGCACGGCATTGACGGCATAGGCACAGTAGCGGCCTGCTGGATGCCAGTAGGCATAGCTTCCAGCGGCCTTGGTGGAGTCGGTTTTGGTGTTCAGCCAGCGCTGCTGTCCGTCTTTCTGCACCATGGTTCCCCCACCCTCACCACGTATTTGCAGCGTCAGGCGATTGGGATTGGCCCGATTGGGCGTGTGGCAATTGAAGCAGCGCCCGGGGAGGTCGAACTCTGTGACCAGTGCTCGTTCGCGGAAGCTGTGCAGATCACGCTCATAGAGGCCAATATTGCCGCCCACCTCGTAGCCAGGAGGGATGCGACGGTAGGTGAGCCCATAGTCGTCGAGAGCGTAGGGACTGACGTGTATGGGGAAGTCGTTCCACTGCGTCCACTGCCCGTCCTTCTTTGTATAGACGCTGACAGTGAGGTCAGCGCCCACATTCTGCTGCGTCAGCTGTTGCCACGCATCTTCATCCAGGTCGGCCCAGTCACCGCTGGCTTCCAGTTGGCCACCATTGGTGCCACGGATGCTGACATACAGACAGTCAATGCCCGTATCCTGGAAATTGAAGCATAGCGGCGCGATACCAGCAGGTACAGTTACGCCGATATAATCGGGGAAAATGGAGGGTAGCTGGTCCACCTGCACGGCGTTTTTCGGCTGGCCACCCTTACAAGCCCACAGCACACTGAGGGCAAACAGTATATACATACAGGAAAAAAGTTTCTTCATATCAGTGGCCTCCCAGCATTCGTTTTACATATCGTCCATAGGGTGAATCGGGCACAGGTTGCGTCCGCATACAGACAACGGCATCCTCATAGCATTGGGGCATCTGTGGATAATCGCCATACTGCTGTGCCCAAGGCAGTGCCTGCATGAAAGTCTGTGCGTCGCCCTTCAGCAACAACTGACTAAGGAAATACTCCAGCGCCATCTTATTCTGCGTATTATTCTGGAAGAGGATGCCCAGCATCTTGTCTATCTCAGCATAGCTATAGAGGAAATTCTGCTTATAGCGCAACTGGCGCAGGCGCCCCCAGACGGGATGTGCAGCAATTTGGTCCTCATGGTCCAACAGGCGCTCGGCATCTTCAGCCCACGAGCGATAGAAAAAAGTTTTCTTCAGCAGTGCCAGATGTTTACGGGCAATAGTGTACTGGCCGTTCACTATCAGGCACTCAATGATGCGCTTCTCAAGGCGTCCGCTCTTCCGGGCGTTAAGGATGGACTCCTGAATGTCACTGGCATAGCGCAGGGCGCTGTTCACCATGCCCAGACGCCAGAAAGCCTCCATGGTAGGCAGGTTGCTCACGTTGTCGCGCACCATGGGCATAATCAAGGCATCCTCGCCACTTTGCCAGTATTCAAACTGGCGGCTGGCCAGCTGACCCGTCATGGCCAGCGAAAGGTTGACGCTGTTCGACCAGAAGGGGGTGGTCACCGTGCGATCCTTAGCACGCTTGAGAACGTCAGTCCAGCGCTCGTTCCTGATGAGATAATCCTGCTTGAGCAGCTCCCACTTCTCCGTTTCCCAGCCACTAAGACTGGGTCCGCGCTGGGGGATACGGTAGAAGTTGGTCCACTGAGGGCCAATCCGCTGGCTGCATTGGCCGACGGACCAAAGCGACGGAAGGATGATAAGCCACCACCACAGCCAACGCGTGCGCCTCAAAAGTGCCACAGCAGCCAACAGCAGCGTCACGGCTACTGGCATGGCAACCAGCACATTCTCATCGCCAAATAGCCAAAGGAAGAACAACGGAGGAAGGAAGGAAAGAAGGAATGTGAAATGTGAAATGAGTGATGAATAATGACCCTTTCCTTTCCAGACAAAAGCCAAACACCCCATCCGCTGCATGAGCAACAGAAGCAGTGCCATGAGCAGAGCACCCAACCACTCCACATAAAAGAACTGCACGATGAACTCGCCAAGCCAGTCAGCTATGCCGCCTGCTACGCTCCATCGCTCAAACAGATAATCATCCGTGCAAAGAAACAGCTGGTTTTGCTCCTGAAAGCTCAACCATTCTGGGTGCACCTGCCAAAAAAACAGCCATACACCCACGAACAGCATTGCCGAAAGGATCCACCAAAAGGTCTCTTTCGTATTAATCTTTATACCCATCGGTCTCATCTTAAAAAACTTGTTTTCCTCCCCCTATGCAAAGTTACCACCTTTTTTTGAATCAGCCAACGTTTTTCCCGTATTTTAACTATTTAGCTAGCAATGATATGGGTGATTGGACATAGTGAGCAATCTGAAAAAAGCGAGCTACTTTTGTAACAATAGCATTATCAATGCGTAAAAAAATCGATGGAATGGGCAATTTATGCAAAATTCAACTATTGGATGATAAAAGAAGGTAACTCATCTCTTAACTCTCACTTCTTATAGTCGAGTATGTGAAACATACGAAACAAAAAAGTAAGAATAGAGTGCTTAGCTT
>CAMNJH010000047.1 GCA_946541275.1 uncultured Prevotellaceae bacterium | reverse complement strand
AAGGGGAGGGGCAGGGGTGGGGTCTGTATTGTCCTAGAAGCTTACTGCAATTATACTCTTTATTTTCTGATTTGTTCAAAGAGCGGCCGAATAATTGTTATTCAATAGTGGAGTAATGGCTAGTTGAAGATGATGTAGAGCATGACCATGACCACTGCGAGTGCCGCCCATAGGCCGATGACCAGGGGTGAGGTGGGGGCCGTCTCTTTCCTGATGACCACGGCCTCAGGCTTCTCGCCGCAGAGCGACACCACGACCATCATGACCACCAGGGCCACAAAGAGCAGGAAGGACAGCATCATGAAGTGGGGCCAGGCCAGTTGCAGCCATTCGGGGGGCCACAGGTAGAGCACTCCCACCACCAGGCAGAAGGCGGTGCCGGCGGTGAGCACCAGATTGGCAGCCAGGGTGGTGGTACGCTTCCAGAACACGCCCAGCAGGAAGACGGCCGTCATGGGCGGCGCTATGAAGCCCAGCACGGACTGGAACACATTAAACAGGTTCAGACCCTTGATGCTGTCGATGGCCACGGTGAGCGCTATGGCGATGAGTGCGCCCGCCACGGTGACCAGCCGGCCCACGTAGTTGATGCGCCGCTGGGAGGCATCGGGACGTATATTCTTTACATAGATGTCCATGGTGAAAACGGTGGACAGCGCGTTGAGTGCCGAGCCGATGGTGCTGACCAGACAGGCCGTGAGCACGGCAAACACCAGTCCCACCATGCCCATGGGGAAGAGGTTCTCCACCATGGTCAGGTAGGCCTCGTCAGGGTTCTTCAGCGTGTCGCCAAACAAGGCTAGGCAGATGATGCCGGGTACGATGTAGAGCGCCACGTCGAGTATCTTCAGCCAGCCGGTGAAGTTGGTGCCCAGCTGCCCCTCCTTCAGCGAGCGGGCGGCCAGCACGGGCTGCACCATGCTCTGGTCCGTGCACCAGAACCACACGCCCATGACGGGATAGCCCAGCAGGATGGGTAGCCAGGGGAAGTCGGGGTCGCTGTTGGGCTTGAACAGCACCCAGTAGTCGGCCGGCACCTTGTCCACCAGCGCTGATACTCCTCCCACGCGGTGCAGCCCCACCACTACAAGGATGAGCGACACGACAATGAGCAGCACCATCTGGTAGACATTAGTATAGGCCACTGCCTTCAGTCCGCCTAGCATGGTGAAGAAGGCGCTGATGATGAGCAGCACCGAGGCCGATGCCCACATGGGGATGTCGAACACCTGGCGTATCAGTATTCCTCCGGCAAAGAGCGTCAGTGCCAGCCAGGAGATGATGATGGTGACGATGGTGTACCACGCCAGGATGTTGCGTGTGCTCTGTCCGAAGCGCAGCCCCATGAACTCGGGGAGCGTGTGTACCCTGGTGCCCAGATAGCGGGGGGCAAAGACGAAGGCCAGCAGGGCAATGAACACGAAGGCATACCAGGCAAAGTTGCCCGACACGATACCTGTGGTGAAGCCTGCCGATGCTGATGCGATGAGCATGGAGGGCCCCACGTTGGTACCCCACATGGAGAAGCCTATGTGGTGCCAGCGCAGCGAGCGGTCGGCCAGGAACAGCGAGCTCTCCTTCTTGCGTTTTGAACTGGCCCATAGGCCGATGGCAATGAGGATGGCGAAATAGATGGCCAGGATGAGCCAGTCCAGGCTCTGCATGTAGTGGGTGTTCATAGTGTGATGCCTTTAAAGTTCTTGTCAATAACGACTGTCACGGCGCGCCGCATGTCCATGTCGTCAGTGGAGTCCACCTCGTCGGGGTACATGCTGATGGTGGCGCCTGGGCGCACAAAGACGGGCATGCGGCAGAGCGGCACCTCGACGCCGTAGTGCCAGCGGCCGCCCTGCAGCCGTTGGCCTGTGAAGAAGTCAACCCATTCGGTGTCAGGCTCTGTGGGCAGCGCGGGCAGGTAGATGTCGCGTCGGCCCTGGCTGTTCATTACTGGGCAGACAAGGAATTCGGAGCCGAAGAAGTATTCGTCGTCCACGTGCCATGCCTGGCGGTCGTCAGGATAGTGGAGCAGCAGGGCGCGCAGCATGGGGAAGCCCGAGGTGCAGGCCTGCTGACTCTGCTCCACGATGTAAGGTAATAGCTGGTAGCGCAGGCGCCACCAGCGCTTCACGATGGGGGCAATGGCGGGATAGTGCCAGGGCTCGCGCTTGAACGAGCCGTGGTAGCGCATATGGCTGGTGAAGACGCCGAACTGCGTCCAGCGCACGTACACGTCCTCTTTCAGTGGTGAGTTCATGAAGTTGGGCGTGGAGTGGAACCCCGGCACGTCGTGGCTCCAGAAGGCAAATCCGCTGAGGCCAAGGTGCAGTCCGCCCTTCAGCGAGCCTGCCATGCCCGCCCACGATGACTCGGAGTCGCCGCCCCAGTGCAGTGGATAGCGCTGGCATCCGGCCCATGCCGAACGGGCCCATACAATGCCGTCGCCCGTCACCTGGCGGGTCACCTCGTAGGCCGCGCGCTGATAGAGCAGTGCATAGATGTTGTTCAGTCGCTCAGGCGTCATGGCATGATAGTGGTGATCCATGTGGATGTTCTCACCGAAATCGGTCTTGATGCATTTCACGCCCATCTCCAGCAGGGGCCTGAGCAGCTGGTCCTTGTACCACTGGGTGGCCTTGTCGTAGGTGAAGTCGATGGTTCCGGCATAGTCGAGTGCCGAGAAGTTCGAGGCCCCGCCGGGGGAGCTCTCCTCGGCCTTCGTGGGCTGACTGATGTAGTGGTTCTGCCGTGCCTCGTCAATCTGCTCGGCTCCGGCGGCAATATAAGGCAGTTGCCATAGTGACACCTTGAAGCCCTGGCTGGCCAGGCGGCTGATGAAGGCCTTGGGGTCGGGGAAGCGCTCGGGGTTGAACTTCCATTCGCAAAGCCAGTCGGTGCGGAACCAGCCCGTGTCAAGGTGAATGACGTCGCAGGGGTAGTGCTCGCTGCGCAGACGGTCGCAGATGGCGGTCACCTCATCGGCTGAGAAGTAGGTCATGCGGCTCATCCAGATGCCAAATGACCATAGTGGCGGCATCTGTGGGAAGCCTGTCAGCATGCGGTAGGTGCGGAGCACGTCAGCGGGGCCCTGGCCACCAATGACAAACACATCGAGCGTGGCACGGTCGCTGAGGAACTGCACGCTGCGCGTGGAGTGGTCGGCCAGCGACAGCTTGCAGTAGTCACTGGTGTGGTAGAACACGCCGTACTTGCGGCTGGACAGGTAGAAGGGAATATTCTTGTAGCAGCGGCGGTTGTTGACGCCCTGTCCGTCCTGATTCTTCAACTGGAAGGTCTGGCCGCTGAGGTCCATCTTGCGGAAGCGCTCACCCGTGCCGGCAAAGCACTCGTCGGCCTCGCAGCAGAAGCTGATGGTGGCGCGCTCGAGCTGTTCCTCTATCCCGTCGGATGCCTTGCCGGTGCAGCTGACAAAGCCCAGGGGCAGGGCATCGTAGCGGGGCGGCGAGAAGTGGTCGTCGCTCAGGGTTACCGCCTTCTCCTGCTGACCGTCGGGGTAGAGGGTGATGAACGGTGCGGGCTGTGGTGCGGGCTGCAGGTCGCTCCAGTGGTCCAGCACGGGCGGTGTCAGGTCAATGCGGCCCAGGGTGAGGGCTGTGGTGGCATCAGCCTCGGTGGCGGCCATGAGGTCGAACCCTTGCTGTCCATCACGCAGGGGGCTGAGGTGGAGGGGCAGGCGCTCAATGCCGGGGGAGAAGCTGAGCATGTCGTCGTGCTCCACCATCGGGTCGCCCACCATCGTGGTGAAGAGGCGCACGATGCCCGGCCTGTAAGCCCGGATGATGAGGTCGTAGCTGCGCTGAGCTGTGGCCGTGTCGGCCTCCATGTCCTCCTGATGCTTCTGCTGCTGGTAGGGAATGGTGACCACGATGTCACCGTCGCGCTCCACAATGGCGCTGGGAGCGTAGGCTTTCCACAGGGCTTCGCTCCTCTGCAGGGAGGGGTCGAAGTCCATAAAGTCAAAAAGATGGTAGTTGGTTTGCTTCATGGCTGGAAGAGTAGGTTCGGCCCGGGCTGGTTGTCGCCTATTTCGTCGCGGCGTATTGGCCGGCCTTCGGTCTTGTTGTGGGTGATGGAATAGCCGTCGGTTCTGGCATCCAGGTAGATGCAGAAGCCGCGGTCGTTGGTGGCATAGGGAGCAGGAAAGGGCTGCGCGATGTCGTTGCCGGCTATGCTGGAGCCAGGCTGGCAGGACAACGTGTAAATGCCGCCTGCATCGTAGAGCTGGCGCGCGTAGTCGCTCACCTTATTATTGATAATGTGGTTGTTCTCCATGCCCGTTGGCTTGGGCGTCCATCCCCAGCCCACGCAAATGCCGCTGTAGTTGACGTGGCTGACGGTATTATGCTCAATAGTGGTGTTCTTTACATATCCACAGCCGACGGCCACGGCGCCCCAGTCCTCACAGGTGGCGTTGTGGATGACGTTGTTCCTGATGACCAGGCCTGTGCAACGGTCAGCCAGATGCTCATAGGGACGATGCACCTCCAGTGGGCTCTCAGCAAAGGAACCAGCCATGACGGCCGTGCCTCCAATATCTTCAAACGCACAGCCTTCTATCAGCCCGTGGTCAATGCTCTCGAAGTCCAGTGCCGTAGCTCCCAGGTGCTGAAAGCGGCAGCGCAGGAAGTCCACATGCTTGGCATTCCTGACGGTGACGGCGCTCACCGGGCGTTCTATCCAGGCCTGATTCTCCAGTCCGCTGTCCCATGGCAGGCCCGGGTTCTCCTTCAGTTTGTAGGCGTCAACCAGCGGGAACCCGCCTTGCAGGGTGACGTGGCCTTTCTGCAACGGACGGTTCCAGCAGGTGTTCTCGAAGGTGATGCCTTCAAAGATGATGTGATGGGCACCATCCACAAGGACCAGCTGCTCTAAGCCCTGACGCTGCTCTGTGGTTCTCAGCAGGAAGGACGAGCTGCCCTTTTCGCCGCCTATGACGGGCTGAGGCCAGGGGTGTTCAAACTCCAGTCGGCTTTCTGGTTCCAGGAAAGTGACCACCGTTCTGTCGCCCATGACTTTCATCTCCTTGACGCGCAGGATGGCAATGGCCCAGCGCTGGTGTACCACCATCTCCAGGCCTTTTGTTCCAAGAACACCCTCAGGGGGTGTGGGGATGGTGATGGTTCTGCTGGCAGGGTTGAAATCCAGCATCCGCTCCATGCCCTCCTTGGGCCATAGTTGGGTGTGCTGCTGGCGGGTGTCGCCACAGATGACGGTCTGAATAGTACCCCGTATGATGGTGGGCGATTCGGCCGTGCCGCTATCTTCTGGGCGCAGGAACAGCGGCTCCTGCATATAGTGGCGCCCTCCATTCAGGGTGATGGTGATGCCCCCTTCACAGCGGGCGTCACCAGTACGCCGCCACTCACGCGCTTGGCGCAGGGCATCGTGAATGCTTTCGCCTTCGTGAACAGCAATTTCACCGGCGCGGCCTGTAGCACAGAAGAATGCGGCCGCAAAGAGCAAAATAATCTGACTAGTTCTCATCATTCCCATGCTGTCTTGTTATCTGACCAGTACCTTACGTCCCTCCACCAGGTTGATACCCTGGTGCAAGGCTTCGTGGCGGCGTCCCATCAAATCGTAGACAGGCTGCTGAACGCGCTGCTCGGCATTCTTCACCTCCATGATGCCGTCGGCCGTACCCATTACGGCAAAGTTGAACTGGCGGATGAGGGAAATGTCTGACTGGGTATCTTTTACCATGATGCCGAGACTCTTCAAGCGCTCCCCGAAGAGGTCCTTTACCTTCAGGGTGGTTCCCTCTACTTTCCAGATGAATCCGTCGGTGAAACGCTCACCGTTGTCGACAACTTCAAATGTCTTGTAGCCTGCGAAGTAGGGCTTGAGGTCGATGGTGTACTCCTGGCCGGCATTGATGAAGAAGTGGGGGACGGCCATCCAGTTGATGTACTGCTCCAGGTCGGTGAAGAAGTTGACGGTGTCGTGGCAGTCATTGTTGTTTGGCGTGTTGGGGTCAGTGTTGGTCAGCAGCTCGTACCAGTTGGGAATACCGTCTTGGTCGGTGTCCCAGTCGGCCTCGCGGTGGGCCTCCTCCACATTCAGGCTCTCAAAGCCGCCAGCATCGCTTTCGCAATCGGGCAGTCCTTTCTTCTTGGTATAGCGGCCCACGGTAGAGGTGGTGCCATTGAGCGTCTCGTCAATGATGCGCAGGTCGTGGTTGGTCAGCTCCGGCATGTTGCAGCCCACGTCGCTCAGCACGTTCTTGAAGGCGGCCTCGGCACTCTCAACGGTGGCATAGCTGGGGAAGAAGGGCTCCTGGCTCCAGGGCTCCCAGTCAAGTGTCTGGCCGTTGGAAGTGGTGTAGCGGTAGGTGGTATTCTCTTTGTCCTGGACAATTCTGCCGTTCAGTTCCTCTCGAATGTTGCCGCTGACGTAGGCTCGCTGCGTGCCTTTGCCCACTCCTTCAAAATCGTGGCTCAGCAGGTAGTTCTGCGTAGAGGATGGGCCTTTCTTATAATAGTTGTTCACGAAGTTAAGCTCATGGGTTCCGCCGTCGCAGGCGCGTCCGCCCCAGTTGTACACCACATTATTGAAAATGTCGTGATGGCCGTCATAGAATCCGCCACCGTCCAGGCCTCCTGAGATGCTCCAGTTGCGTCCCTCGCAATGGGCCAGCAGATTGTGATGGTAAGAACCCACCTGCGAACCCATTTCACCGCCGCCGATGGTGGCCGCATAGCCATGGCTGACGTGGTGCCCTTGTCGGTCGTACTGTGTGGCATGTCCGGCGTAGTTCAGTGCCTCGCTAATCATGGTGTGCTGCAAAGTCATGGTCTTGGCATTCCGGCTGGAGAAGCCCTCGTCAATGGTCCAGGCTATAGAGCAGTGGTCCATGATGCTATGGTCGTTGCCTGCCATGCCCATGCCGTCAGAGGTGTTGGGATTGCCACCCATGGAGTCGTTCCAGTCATCAGCACCGCCCAGATACAGACGCAGGAAGCGTGTAATGCCGTCGCTCTGCATGCCAAACGACTTGTTGCGCATCAGTATGCCATGGCCGGGAGCCGTCTGACCGGCTATGGTAACATATTTGTCGTTCACCACAAGGCGTGAATTCAAGGCAATAATACCTGCCACATCAAAGACGATGGTGCGTGGCTGCCCTGACAGTTGCTCTATGCCATAGCGGAGGGTGCCCGGTGTTCCGTCGTCGGCCAGGGAAGTGACGTGGTAGACAATGCCGCCACGGCCACCGATGGCCCAGCGGCCATAGCCCTCAGCGCCAGGGAAGGCCAGGCGGTGAGGCTGGAAAGTCATGACGCGGCCCTTGTGGATGGTGCCCGATGCGTCTACCTCGTCAACACGCCACCAATAGCGCACCAGCGGTGACAGATAATGGGCATCGTAAGCCGCCTTGGTGCCTTCATACTGATAGGTGGTGGCATTGGCCACTTCCGTAGAGTCTGTTCCCAGCACCAGCTTGTGACTCACGGCCACGCTGGCCCCTTTCCACGACATGTGGACGGTCTTCAAGCCTATTTCGTTCTCGCAGTCGGCATGGAAATCGTGGTTCAGGGGAATCTCGTCCATGATGCCATAGGGGTTGACGTCGAACTCTATGCCATTCAGCGTGACGCTGGTGGTGCTGTACGTTTTCCCCTCCTCAGGGACGGTCATGTATTTGATGAAGACGGGCTGTCCCTCCACAGCGGTGAACTCCACATACGAGCGCCCCACGTCGCTCATCTTCAGACCGTCGGTATTGGTGGAATAGAGCACGTCGGTCTGCTTCACCTCGCCATTGACCAGTACTTGGATGGGGGGAAGCACCTGATTCTTGTCGGTATTGTTATGGTAGGCCATAATGGAATGGGCTCCTGGCGTCATTCCCTCAATGGTGATGACGATGGCGCTGGGGCCGCTGCTCACTTTCACCAGGTTCCCGTCTTCCAGATTGCAGGCCAGTACACCATCGCCCACCAGCTTCATGCCGCTCTGCACCGTCTGCTTGTTCCAGTTCGACCCTACTGCCGTGGCACCCTCAGTTCCCGTCAGTGTCAGCGTCAACCCGTTGTCCAGCGTCTTGGAAGCAGTCTCTGCACGGGGCACTGCCCATGGTACATAGTTTGGCTCAGTCACTTCTTCAGTGCTTCGTCCAGGGAAATCAAAGTCAATGCTTTGTGCCATGCTGCCTATGCTGCATAGCATGACAGCAGCCAGTGCGAGTATTTTCTTCATGTTGTAGCAAATTAGTTGTTATGGGTGCAAAATTACAAAAAAAACTTGTTCCTTCCGCATTTTTTCTTCTTAAAAAATTGCCAACCCACTATTTTGTTGTATCTTTGTACCCACAATTATCTACTAAGACTGTAAACAATGATACTAAACCCCAGGAAATATTTGGCACTGCTGCTCTGTATGTGTCTGGCAGGCCATTTGTTAGCGCAGAAGAAACCCAAGAAGGAATTGTACGTCCCCATGGACTATTCTACGTGCGGTTATCATGCTTCCGAGCAGGCTATTCCCGATGTGGGCGTGGCCTACTATGTGGCATGGCAGGAGGGTGATTGCTCTGCCTTGATCCAGCAGGCCATTGACCAGGTGTCGCTTCGCCAGCCCGATGCCCGGGGCCATCGCGGGGCAGTGTTGCTGGGGGAGGGTCGTTTCCGACTGGACCAGCCGCTGCGCATTGCCGCTTCTGGCGTGGTGCTGCGAGGTGTTGACAAGCAGCTGACGGTGCTGTCAAAGCACGGTTTTGACCGCGGAGCACTGGTCTACATTGAGGGGCAGCGGATTCCTGCCGAGAAGGGAAATGTCGACACGCTCTTCATCACTGTCGACCGTATTCCGGCAGGGAGTGTCACCCTCAGTTGTTCTCAGCTGCCATCCAACTCGCATACGCTCCAGCCAGGGCAGCGCATCACGATTGTCCGTCCCTCTACGCGTGAATGGATTGCCAGCCTGCTGATGGATGACTTTGGGGGCGGACTAGACTACACAGGCTGGAAGCCCACTGACATTGACCTCCGATGGGACAGAACTATTGTAGCGGCTGACAAGGGCAGCATCACGCTCGACGCTCCCATCACCACCACTCTCACCCAGCAATATGGCGGAGCCTATGCCATTCGTGATGACCATAGCGGCGAGCTGACGGAGTGCGGAGTGGAGAACCTGACGCTGGAATCGGCCGTGAACGACTGGAATCCGAAGGACGAAGACCACTGCTGGGACGCTATTTATATGAATCATGTGCGCGACAGTTGGGTGCGCCACGTCAATTTCCGCCATTTCGCCGGGTCGGCAGTGAACCTGCAGAAACTCACCAGTCGCATCACGGTGGAAGACTGCATAGCCAGCCATCCTGTGTCCGAAGTAGGCGGCTGGCGGCGCTGTGTCTTTCTCACTCGTGGTCAGCAGACGCTTTTCCAGCGCTGTGTGTCCCGCCAGGGCATCCACGACTTCGCCGCCGGTTTCTGTGCTGCCGGACCAAATGCCTTTGTACAGTGTGAAGGCGAGTCTTCGCTGGGTTTCAGCGGCAGCATTGGCTCGTGGGCTGCAGGACTGCTCTTCGACATTGTCAACATCGATGGCCACGATCTGCGCTTTGCCAATCTGGAGCAGTTCCAGTTCGGCACTGGCTGGAATACGGCCAACTCCATGCTGTGGCAGTGCACCGCATCTACCATAGAGTGCTATTCGCCCGATGCTGACAATCGCAACAGCGCACACGGCTGCTGGGGCACGCTGACGGGCAATGGCGAATGGACCAGCAGCAATGACCATGTCAGTCCCCGCTCACTGTTCTACGACCAGCTGGAAAAGCGGCTGGCCGCCAAGGGTGGGTCGCCTGCGGTTCTGCCTCCTGCCGCCTTCATTCTGCCCCGTCCCACCAATGCCACCAGCTCACCCACCGTCGAGCAGGCCATGGAACTGGCTCAGGAGTCCTTGACCCAGCCCCGCCTGACATTGGAGATGTGGATTGACAGCATTCCCTTCACCGCCCCGGTGAGCCCCCGGGAAATCATGCCTTCGGGGAAGGCGAAGAAGCCCATTGCCAAGACCGAGGCCCCGTTGCCCGAAGTCCCTGCATTCTCGTGCCATCATGGATATCTGACTGCAAGTGGCCGTCTGCTCACGGGTCTTCAGTACGACATCCCCTGGTGGAGTGGCCGCGTCAAGGATAACTTCGTGGAGCGCGATGCCAAGGCGGCCATTACCCGCTTTGTGCCTGGCCGTGAGGGTACGGGGTGGACCGACCGCATTGACAGCGTGGTCAATTACCTGTCACGCGGGCACTACGCCATGCTCGAGCACCACTACGGCTTGTGGTACGACCTGCGCCGCACCGACCATGAACGCGTACGCCGGGCCGATGGCGATGTCTGGGCTCCCTTCTATGAGCAGCCTTTTGCCCGTAGCGGCCAGCGTACGGCTTGGGACGGACTGTCCTGCTATGACCTGAGCAAGCCCAATGAGTGGTACTGGAGCCGGTTGAACGAGTTTGCCAGCAAGGCCGCCCCTCATGGCATCCTGCTCTTTCATGAGCACTATTTCCAGCACAACATCCTGGAGGCTGGCGCCCATTGGGTGGACTGCCCCTGGCGTCCCGTGAACAACATCAATGGCACTTCCTTCCCCGAGCCGGTCCCCTTTGCTGGCGACAAGCGCATCTTCCTGGCCGAGCAGTTCTACAACGAGCAAGACCCTGTGCTGCGGCCTCTGCACCGCCAGTACATACGCATGTGCCTTGACCAGCTGAAGGACCAGCCCAATGTGGTGCATCTCATCAGTTCTGAGTATACCGGTCCCCTCCACTTCACCCGTTTCTGGCTGCAGACCATAGCCGAATGGGAGCAGGAGACGGGGCGCCATCCGCTGGTGGCCCTCAGCTGTACCAAGGATGTCCAGGATGCCCTGTTGGCCGACCCGCAGCTGAGCCCTGTCATCGACATCATCGACATCCGCTATTGGCACTACAACACCGAGGGTCTGTGGGCACCCGAAGGCGGGCGCAACATGGCCCCGCGCCAGTGGATGCGCAAGCTGAAGGTGGGCAAGACGGGTTTCCAGGAGGCCTACCAAGCCGTACGCCAGTATCGCGAGCGCTTTCCCGACAAGGCCGTCACCTTCTACTCACAGCAATGGCCCGATTATGGGTGGGCCATACTCATGGCGGGCGGTTCGCTGCCCAATGTGCGCATCGGCGATGCCCAGCTGCTGCACGACATCCCCCTCATGACGCCCCTTGACGGCCAGGGTTGCGTGGCATTGGGCGATGACCAGGCGGGCTATCTGCTCTATGCACAGGGCGGCCAGCTCTCCCTCCCCGTGGCTGATGGCAAATACGACCTCTACACCGTCAACACCCGCACTGGCGACTGCCAGCGACAGCAGCGTGGCATCAGGCTTCAGGGACGGTTCTCCCTGGAAGAAGCCAAGCCCAACACTGCCTATTGGCTGCACAAATACTAATCAAGCTACTATATGAGAAAACTAAAGACTACACTGATGATGACCGTGGCCCTGTTGCTCACGGGAACACCGCCCACCGTGGCTTCAGAACCGTTTGAAACCGTGGCCGGCTCCGATACCGTGGCCCGCTACCATGTGGGGGTCTGTGACTGGATGGTGCTGAAGCGCCAGAAGCTGGGCGAGTTCGACCTGGCGCGCCAGCTGGGCGCCGATGGCGTGGAGCTCGACATGGGTGGACTGGGCCAGCGCGACGCTTTCGACAACAAGCTGCGCGACCCGCAGGAGGCTGCCCACTTCCGCCGAGTGGCCGACTCGCTGGGCGTGCAGGTTGGCGCTGTGGCCATGAGCGGATTCTACGCCCAGGACCTGACCAGGAAAGACACCTACATGGAGCTGGTGGCCGACTGCTTTGACACGATGGACCGTATGGGGTGCACCTCGGGCGTGGCCTTTCTCCCGCTGGGAGGTTGTGGCAACGACTGGGCCACCGACAAGGCCAAGCGAAAGGAAGTGGTGAAGCGCCTGCACGACATTGGCCAGGCGGCTAAGGCCCGTGGCAAGGTGGTGGGCATCGACACACCGCTCGATGCCAAGGGCAACCTGAAGCTGCTGCGCGAAATCAGCAGCGACGGCATTGCCATTTTCTACAAGCTGCAGACCATTGTGGAGAACCACTGGGACATACCCACCGACCTGAAGCGCCTGGGGGCCAGGAATGTGTGCGCCATCCATGCATCAGGTAACGACGGCGTGTGGCTGCGCAACGACCCGGCCATCGACATGGCCGCCCTCAAGCAGACGCTCGACCAGATGGGTTGGAGCGGATGGCTCTTTGTGGAGCGCAGCCGCGACACCACCATGGTGCGCAATGTGAAGATGAACTACGGCTCCAACGTGCACTATCTGAAGACCGTCTTCAGCTCCTATCCCCAGCCCGCCGTCAGGCTCGACAGTGCCGGCCGCCCTGCTGACTACGTGCAGACCATCATCCAGCGCTCGCAGAAAGCCACCGACGAGCTAGGCATCACCTGGACACCCCTGGGACAGACCGTGCTGAACATCATTTGCAACCGCTACTTCCAGCTGAACGACATCTACGCTGAGCGCGACTCACTGAAGCAGGTTGACAAGAAGCTGGCCGAGGCACAGTGCGACTCCAAGCTCTACCGCTCTCACTTCGCCTTCGATGCCGACCTCTCCCTCTACCTGAAGCCAGCCGAGGTGGAGCGTGTGAAGAACGTCATGACGTTCAACGTGGTGAAAGTGACCTACGATGCCCAGTGCGACATGATTCCCACGCTGACCGACGAGGAGAAGCAGCAAATCATGGCCTGGCTGCTGGAGGCCCGCGAGCTGGCCATCGACGCTGAGAGCTCGAAGAAGAAGCACGAGGTGTTCGGCAAATATAAAGGCCGCATCAACAACTATTTGTCGCGCCGAGGCTATGACCTCAACAAAGAGCGCGAAGCATGGTATGAAAGAGTAAAAGCTAGAGGAGGACAATTATGAGAATCTTTTGCATAGCCGCCCTGATGTGCTGCGCCACGGCCACCATGGCCCAGGGTGGCGGACTGACAAGCACTGGCCATAGCCAGTATGCCGTGATGAACAGCGTGCCGCTGAGCGACGTCAGGTGGACGGATGGCTTCTGGGGTGAGCGCTTCAGCGTGCTCAGTGGCACGTCCGTACAGAGTATGTGGCAGACGTGGCAGTCAAAGGAGGGAAAAGGCTTCACCAATTTCCTCATTGCCGCCGGTGAACAGCAGGGCGACCACCATGGCCCTCCCTTTCACGATGGCGACATGTACAAGTGGCTGGAGGCCGTGGCCTCCGTCTACGCCGTGACCAAGGACCCGGCGCTCGATGCCATCATGGACCGCTTCATCGGCCTGGTCGTCAAGTCCCAGCGTCAGGATGGCTACATCCACACCCCCGTCATCATCAAGGAGCGGAATGCCGCCCGGGCGGTGGCTGCATCACAGCAGCAAACCGAGCAGGGCGGACCCGTGGGTACCGCCACGGGCACCAAGGATGACAACGCCTTTGCCAACCGCCTGAACTTCGAGACCTACAACCTGGGCCACCTCATCATGGCCGGCATCGTGCATAAGCGTGCCACGGGCAAGACCACGCTCTTCGATGCCGGCGTCAAGGCGGCCGACTTCCTTTACGACTTCTGCCAGCGCGCTCCCCAGGAGCTGGCCGGCAATGCCATCTGCCCTTCTCACTATATGGGCGTGGCCGAGCTCTACCGCGAGACCGCCAACCCGAAGTATCTGGAGCTTTTGAAGCAGTTCATCGACATTCGTGGCATGGTGGTGGGCGGTACCGACGACAATCAGGACCGCATACCCTTCCGTCAGCAGTACCAGGCCATGGGCCATGCTGTGCGGGCCAACTACCTTTATGCCGGCGTGGCCGACCTCTATCTGGAGAGCGGCGAGGAGCAGCTGATGAAGAACCTCAGCAGCATCTGGCAGGACATCGTGACCCGCAAGATGTACATCAACGGAGCCTGCGGCGCTCTGTACGACGGCACCTCGCCCGATGGCACTAACTACACCCCTGACAGCATACAGAAGGTACACCAGAGTTATGGCCGCCCTTACCAGCTGCCTCAGTCGACGGCCCACAACGAGACCTGCGCCAACATTGGCAATATGCTGTTCAACTGGCGCATGCTTCAGGCCACCGCCGATGCCAAGTATGCCGACCTGGTGGAGAACTGCCTGTACAACAGCATCCTGCCCGGCATCTCCATGGATGGCGAGAAGTATTTCTACACCAACCCCCTGCGACTCTCTGACGAGCTGCCCTACAAGCTGCGCTGGCCCAAGGAGCGCCGCAAGTACATCTCCTGCTTCTGCTGCCCACCCAACACGCTGCGCACGCTCTGCCAGGCCCACAACTATATCTACACCACGGCCCAGCGCCGGCTCTATGTCAACTTGTTTGGCGCCAGCCAGCTCAGCACCCGCATTGAGGGGGTGGGCGACGTGGCCCTGACACAGCTCACTGACTATCCCTGGCAGGGACAGGTGACGCTGACCATCGACCAGCTGAAGGCACGCAAGAACACCACCTTCGCCATTGCCCTGCGCCAGCCCGCATGGGCGTCGTCGGCCGTGGTCACCGTCAACGGCCAGCAGGTGGAGGCACAGCCCGAGCATGGCTATCTGGTCATTGAGCGTGCCTGGAAGAAGGGCGACGTCATCAGCTACGACATGCCCATGCAGGCCACCATCCTGGAGGCCAACCCGCTGGTCGAGGAGAGCCGCGGCCAGGTGGCCGTCATGCGCGGCCCCATCCTCTACTGTCTGGAGAGCTCCGACCTGGGGCCCACCGACATTGACCATGTGGTGCTGCCCGCTGACGCCCAGTTCCAGCCCGTGGAGGTCACCATCGGCGGCAGTCGTATGATGGCCCTGCAGACCGAGGCTTTCGTACGTAGCCAGGCCAGCTGGGCTGGTCAGCTCTACAGACCCGCCTCAGCCCCGATGATGAAGAAAACCATCCGCCTTGTTCCCTACTATGCCTGGGGCAACCGCGGCAAAAGCGAGATGACCGTATGGATGCCCGTTGCCTATTAGCAGTCCTGTGGCTGGCCCTCACAGTCTCAGCCCGTGCGGCCGGCCAGAACGAGATAGTGGTGCAGCCCGGACAGTACACCATAGAGCAGGCCCTGCAGCAAGCCCGCCTGCAGCGCCTTCATGGCGACCAGCGGCCCGCCGTGCTGCGCCTGCAGGCCGGCACCTACCGGCTGTCACAGCCCGTCATCATCCGCCCCGAGGACAACGGCACTCGCATAGTGGGCGCTCAGGGTACCGTGCTGAGCGGAGCTGTCAGCATCAAGGGTTGGAAGCGGCAAGGCCGCCTCTGGGTGGCTGAGGTGCCCTTGTGGAACGGCCGTCCGCTGGAGTTCCGCCAGCTGTGGGTGAACGGGCAGAAAGCCGTCAGGGCCCGCGACGTGGCTGACCTGGAGCAGATGTACCGCATACGCAGCATGGACAAGCAGCGCGAGGTCATCTACGTGCCCCGCCAGGCTGTGGCACACCTGCACCAGCTGCCCGGAGAAATGGTGCTCCACGAGATGTGGTGCGTGGCCAACCTGCGCATCAGGCAGATAGAGCTGCAGGGCGACTCTGCGGCCATCACCTTCCACAATCCTGAAAGCCACATTCACTTCATGCACCCCTGGCCCTCACCCATGGTGACGCCCGACGGGAAGCACAACTCGGCCTTCTACCTGACCAACTCACTCGAGCTGCTTGATGAGCCGGGCGAGTGGTATCTGGATGCCCGTCAGCAGCGGCTCTACTACATGCCACGACCGGGCGAGGACATGCGCACTGCCGTGGTGGAGGCACCCGCACTCCAGACGCTGCTCATGGTGGAGGGAACGCCCGACGAGCCCGTCAGCGGCGTGACCATTGAGGGCGTCACCTTCAGCTATGCCACCTGGATGCGTCCCTCCCTGCAGGGGCACGCTCCGCTGCAGGCCGGTATGTTCATGATTGAGGCCTATAAGATTCGTCCTCAGATAAAACGTCCCAATGGCGACCACGGACTGGACAACCAGGGCTGGGTGGGGCGTCCGGCAGGCGCCGTCCAGGTGAACTGCGCCACGGATGTCAGCTTCCGCCACTGCCACTTCGCCCATACCGCTTCCACGGCGCTGGACTATCACCGCTACATCAGCGGCGGTACCGTCAGCCACTGCACCTTCACCGACATTGGCGGTACGGCCATCCTGGCGGGGAGCTTCGGACCCGAGGGCCACGAGGCACACCTGCCCTATGACCCCGCCGACCGCCGGGAGACGTGCACCGGGCTCACCATCAGCAACAACAGCATTTGTGATGCTGCCAATGAGGACTGGGGGTGCGTGGGCATCGGCGCGGGCTTCGTGCGTAACATCTGCATTGAGCACAACGACATCAGCCATGTCAGCTACACAGGCATATCCATGGGGTGGGGCTGGAACCAGCAGACCAACTGCATGGCCAACAATACCATCCGTGCCAACCGCATCCACCACTACGCCCGTCACATGTATGACACTGCGGGCATCTACACCCTGGGGGCTCAGCCACATAGCGTGATAGAAGAGAACGTGGTGGACAGCATCTACAGCCCCGGCTATGTGCACGACCCCAACCACTGGTTCTATCTCTACACCGACGAGGGCTCCAGCTATATCACCGTGCGCAACAACTGGACGCCGACGGAGAAATTCCTCCGCAACTCCAACGGACCCGGCTGCACCTGGGAGAACAACGGCCCCATGGTGAGCGACAGCATCAAGGGGGCTGCAGGGAGAAAAGACCCCTCTGCAAATGAGAAGTGAGAAATGAGAAATGAGAAATGAGCTGCGCCGTGTGGGCCATTCCTCATACCTCATTTCTCATTTACATCACAGTTTACTCTGTGTACAATAGTTTGACCCGTTCAGCAAAGCGTTCGGGGTGTGCTTTCAGCTCTTTCACCACTTCCGTGTAGGGGCGGGTGGTGTCGAGATAACGCTGTCCGTGGTCTGTAGGCAGATGCTTGGGCGTCATGTAGTCTTCGCCAAAGTAGCAAACCAGGGCATCGTGTGTGTCGGTAGGAGCAGGTAATTTCGTGTCCTCGAAGGGAATCCACACTTGCTCGTCGTAGGAACTGCGCTTGCGGATGAATCGGTGTGTGCTATACGTGTAGGAAAGTACCGACACCCGCTTCGACTTGTCGGCATCCACCATGCGGAAGAGCTTCTCATAGAGGGCAAAGCCCTTGCGGTAATCGATGAAGCGATAAAGCCCCTTCGAAAGCACGGCAACGATGCGCTTGCCAAAGCTCTTCTCCTCCTTGAGGTTGGACAGGGCGCCGCGGATGGACTTCTTCACAATCATGGTGGCTGTGCGGTGGAAGAACCGCAGGACGGGATTCTCGATGAAGCCGTCCAGCACAAAGATGTCGATGTCGATGCCACGGCAGTACTCGCTGTCAAGCTCGTAGGGACACAGCGCCGTCGACTCCACGTGCCGCAGGATACCGTGCCCGCAGTAGGTCCGCTTGTCAGAGTAAGTCGTTTGCAGGAAATAGGGATGCTTGAACTCCTTGTCGGCAATGGCCACCAGCTTGTCGTAGTCCTTGCGCAGCATGACGAAGTCGATGTCATCGTCCCAGGGGATGAACCCCTGATGGCGGACAGCACCCAGCAAGGTGCCACACTCCATCCAGCACTTTAGCCCGTTTCGCTTACAAACATCAAGAAGGACATGAGCCAGCTCTAACTGCAAAGCCCACACTTGCTTCATCTCCTTCGGCACGGTGTAACCGCATCTCACTTCAGTCTCCAAATTCATAAGTTGCACACAATTTTGATGCAAAGATAGGAAAAAGTTAGGAGATAGGAGTAAAGAATAGGTTTTTTTTCGTATCTTTGCAACGAAAAGCGAACAACCATCATGTACAGAGGCTATAAAATAGTATGCAATACGGCTGCGGGAAGACGTCGCTACATGCAGTATCTTTTTCCGCAGGTGCTGGCGGCAGACATCCTTGACCGCTACGATGTATGGGTGAACACAGTCGACAACTGCGACATTGAGTTCTTCAAGCTGTTAGCAGCGAAGTACCCTAAAATCAGCCTCATCTGGCAGCCCGACAAGCGAGTGGATGGCATCGCCACCATCAATGCATTCTACAAGTTCTGTATGGAGGAGGACACCATCTACATCAAGATGGACGACGATGTGGTGTGGCTGGAGCCTGACTACTTCAAGAAGATGGTGGATTTCCGCATTGACCATCCTGAGTGCTTCGTCGTGTCGCCCCTGGTCATCAACAATGCCATGAGCACCTACCTCTTGCAGGTGCAGGGCAAGGTGAAGCTCTGCAAGTATATGAATGCCCAGTGTAACCACCGCATCATGTGGAAGCGTGGGAGCTTCGCGGCACAGTTGCATCAGTGGTTCCTCGACAACTATTTGACTACGGGCAAGTACCAGGAACTCTATTGTGGCGCTACCCCCTGGGCCATGAACCGTTTCTCCATCAACTCCATCCTTTGGTTTGGCAAAGAGCTGAAGCAGTTCGACGGCATCGTGCAGGGTGACGACGAGGAGTTCTTCTCCTGCCTGAAGCCCACCCAGCTCGGCAAGATGAACATGGTGAACGGTGACTGTCTGATTGCTCACTTCGCCTTTGCACAGCAGCGTTGGATGCTGGATCGTTGTGGCATCCTGGAGCAGTATGGGAAATACCTCTTTGAGGAGTGGAAGGCACGCCCAGAGGTGCAGCGTATCAGCAATGATGTGCAGGTGATTCTCAAAGATGTCGCTCAGCGAGAGACAGAGCTACGCGCCCTGCCACCTATCTATGAGACGCGCAAGTTAAGCGTGGGCAAGCAGATGAAGCGGCGCTGGAAGGCCTGGATGAAGCAGTTGCGCTGCCAGTGGGATGGCCATAAAGGTGTAAAATACGTGACGGGTTGAGCATCGAAACATGCCGTGTCTTGCGTCTCTTCGCTAGCAGGTACAAAGTTAGCGGGAGTCTGGTTGTCCTGCTACTTTTATTACATATTTAACCAAAATATGGAAGATATTTTTAGGCAATAACATAGAAGCTGACCCCGTAGGCATATTCCCGACCTTTGGTCGCCCATTCCCGCTGACGCGCCTACCCGTAGGCATATTCCCGACCTTTGGTCGCCTACCCGTTGCCTTTCCCCTCCCATGCTTCCTATGTAAATTTGCAAGTATATTTAGTTAATAATCTCTA
>CAMNJH010000046.1 GCA_946541275.1 uncultured Prevotellaceae bacterium | reverse complement strand
GGGCGAATGGTTTCCACGCCACCCTGCATGGTGGGAATACCATAGCTCTGTCCTTGCAGACCCACGCCCTGGCCCATGATGGCTCCAAACTTGCGGTAGGCCATGTACGCAGCCCCGCCGCTGTGAAGTCCTTTCAGATTGCTGCCGAACACAAATATCTCGTTCGGATTCAAAGAGGTAATGTGCTCTGGTGTTGTTCTTGCCTGGCTTGCGTCCACAGAATGATGCGCCTTTGGTTCCATATACTCTCTTTCTGCTGTTGGTAGGTAAGCCATTTCATGATATGCCATTGGTGCCGGCATGGAGGCATGCCCCATCGTGTTGTAGCTGAATTGCACGTCTGGCTCTTCCATCACCTCTGGCATGTCCAGATCCATGTCGAAGAACTTCTTGAAATAAGGCACGATGATACGCTCCTTCAACTTGTTGTATTTCTGCGAGACGGCCGATGGCGTCATGTCCAGCATGGCTGCCAGCTCCTTTACCTTGTAGCCCTGCAACAGCATCATGGTGATAAGCCATCTCTCCTCACGACTGAGCGATGCATGGTCACAGACATCCTCCACCATCTGATTGAACTGCAATCGCAGGCAGTTTGTTGCATCAAATGAAAGCATATAGTCTTCAAATGTGATGCTGCCGTATTCACGGCGATACCATTTCAGCGCGTCGAGTACCACATAGCGGAAGCCGTTGATGAGCCATGTTTTCAGACTGACGTTTGGCGAACGGTCCTCCAGCGGTTTCCAGTCGTGCTCCATCAGGTAGATGGCATACTGATGGGCCAATGACATGAAGTCCAGATTCTGCTTCGTACTGAGCTGATAGCGCTGGTCGAAAATGTAATAGCCCGTTTGGCAATACCCATAAAAAAACTGACGGATGATGGTGGCATCACCCTTGCGGAACCCCCGCAGAATCTCATCGTCAGATAGTAGCTGATAGTACATTCGTGATTTTTGGTGCGAATTTACAAAAAAAATCTGATAAGTGCTTAATTATTTTCCTTTTTCTTCTTTAAATAGATAAAGACATGTCTCTGAACACCAGTATTACCATTAAAAAAAACGATTATGAAAACAAATGAAGTTACGACCAAGCGAGTTCACAACCTGATTATCGTTGACGAGAGCGGTTCCATGGAGGTTATCCGCAAGCAAGCCTTTGTGGGCATGAACGAAACCCTGCAGACCGTGCGTAAGATGCAGGAGCTGTATCCCGACCAGCAGCAGTTTGTCACTCTGCTCACTTTCGACACAGGACACACCACCTGGCATTTTGACAATGTGCCCGCACTGCAGACCAAGGACTTGGACTGGAGGGCCTATTGCCCTGGCGGCGGAACGCCCCTTTATGATGCCATAGGCAAAGGCATCTCAAAGACCAACGCCCAGATAGAGGACGGCGACCACGTGCTGGTGACCATCATCACGGATGGTGAGGAGAACAGTAGCGAGGAGTGGACACTGAAAATGGTGCGCACGATGATAGAGAAACTGAAGAAACAGGGCTGGACCTTCACGCTGATAGGCACCGACAATTTGGATGTGGAGACTATGGCCCATTCTTTTGCTATTGATGAGCATCTGAAATTCCAGGAAGACGAGGCTGGCACCAGCGCCATGTTTGCCCGTGAACGCCGCAGCCGCGCCCGTTACAACTGCTGCCTGGCCAAAAATGCCGATCTGCCTGCTGGCTCATTCTTCAAGGAAGAAGATTAGGTTGAGTTAGGAATTGGTAATGATATGTTTTATTACCGGTATCTGTATCTAAGACGAATATACGAATGTACGGCCTTAACGCGCACGCGCGTTATATATAAGACGAAAGAATGTGCTACAAGTACTACCAGCGATTGTAATAAGCTGAATTACAGTATCTTGCGGGTGCATTTTGGCTTTTGGAAAATGCTACTGGAAATACTACTGGTAGGGCTGAATTGCTAGTTGCACATTTAGGTGCTTTTGTGCAGAAATGAGACATATAGAAAAGTCGCGGTCTGACTTTTCTATATGTCTCATCGGGAATTTTTCATGCGGTGACGACTTTTCAAAAAATGGCGTCGACTTTTTGAAAAACGACGCCGCCGTTTTGAAAAATCTCGTTGACTTTTTGGAAAATCTCGCCGCCCTTTTGTAGATTGGATGGGGAGGTGAATCACTGGTAGCACCAGTAGCATTTCTGGTAGCACTTCAGAGGGGCCAATTTGCACCCGTAAGCACCATAAAACCAGATGGTTAACACGGCTGGTAGCACTTGTAGCACCATTGTTCGCGCGATATAACGCGCGCGTGAGAAAGAATGGTGAGAGATGTGTGTAGCCCTAACGCTCTGCACATCGTGCCAACACAGTATCTTTACCACTTATTAATTCCCAAATCGTAACTCCTAACTTCTAACTCGTAACTCAAAAAAGGTTGCTTTCAGCGCTCTTTGTAGAAAAATAATTGTTAAAAAACTGGTTTTGCTTTGCTAGCTGCGGAAAAGTTAGTACCTTTGGGGAGTTAAAACCTAAAAACAAATAAAACTATTATAATAAAACCAAACCTTAATAGGAACTATGAGTTATTTGCGATTTGAGAAAGCCGTGATGACGAACCTTGAGGAAAGCCTTCGCCGTGAGCTGCTCCGCACAAACCGAAGTGGTGCCTACAGCGCGTCGACACTAGTCGACTGCAACACGCGTAAGTACCACGGGTTGCTGGTGGTTCCCGTGCCCGAGCTGGACGACGAGAACCATGTTCTGCTGTCGTCGCTCGACTGCACGGTAGTTCAGCATGGGGCAGAGTTCAACCTGGGCCTCCACAAGTATCAGGGCAACAGCTACAGTCCGAAGGGACACAAGTACATTCGTGAGTTCGACGCCTCGCTGGTGCCGACGACTACCTACCGCGTAGGCGGCGTGATTCTGAAGCGTGAGACCATTTTCCAGGCCTATGAGGACCGCATCCTCATACGCTACACGCTGGAGGATGCACACTCGGCCACCACGCTGCGCTTCCGACCATTCCTGGCATTCCGCTCCGTGCGTCAGTTCACCCATGAGAACATGGTGGCCAGCCGCGAGTACTCGGCTGTGGACGGCGGTATCAAGACTTGCATGTATCAGGGCTATCCTGACTTGTACATGCAGTTCTCGAAGAAGAACGAGTTTATTTTCCAGCCTGACTGGTATCGTGGCATTGAGTATCCCAAGGAGCAGGAGCGTGGCTACGCCTCGAATGAGGACCTGTATGTGCCTGGTTATTTTGAGATGCCCATCCGCAAGGGTGAGAGCATCGTCTTTGCTGCATCCACATCGCAGTGCAAACCCAGCGGGCTGAAGAAGCTGTTCGATGAGGAAATCAGCCTGAGGGTGCCTCGTGACAATTTCTATCACTGCCTGGTGACGGCTGCCCATCAGTTCCACAACCGCCAGCCAAATGACGACCGCTACCTGCTGGCTGGCTATCCCTGGTTCAAGGCTCGCGCAAGGGATACGTTTATTGCCCTGCCTGGCCTGACGCTGGCCATTGATGAGCAGGACTACTTTGAGCTGGTGATGAAGACGGCCGAGAAAGGCCTGCGCCAGTTCATGAACGGCGAGGAGATGACGGTGAAGATTTACGAGATGGAGCAGCCCGACGTGCCCCTTTGGGCCGTATGGGCCATCCAGCAGTATGCCCACTATGCTGGTCGCGACAAGGCCTTTGAAATGTATGGCGCCCTGCTGCAAGACATCGTGACGTTCATTGAGTCAGGCAAGCACCCCAACCTGCGCCTGGATGACAACGGACTGCTCTATTCCAACGGGCGTGACAGGGCTGTGACATGGATGAACTCAACGGCCAACGGCCGCCCAGTGGTGCCCCGCTCGGGCTACATCGTGGAGTTCAATGCCCTGTGGTATAATGCCCTGAAGTTCTGCGCTTCAATGGCTACCGACAAGGGCGATCAGGAGGTGGCTGACAAGCTGGAGGCAATGGCTGCACGGACCAAGCAGTCGTTCGTCGACACGTTTGTCAATGAGTATGGCTATTTGCTGGACTACGTGGACGGTCCGATGATGGACTGGAGCGTGCGTCCGAATATGATTTTCGCCGTGGCACTCGATTATTCACCGCTGAACCAGCAGCAGATGAAGAGCGTAGTAGATATATGTACGCGCGAACTGCTGACACCGAAGGGACTACGCTCGCTGTCGCCCAAGAGTGGTGGCTATAACCCCATGTATGTGGGCCCGCAAACGCAGCGTGACTATGCCTATCATCAGGGAACAGCCTGGCCCTGGCTGGGCGGCTTCTACATGGAGGCTTGCCTGAAGTTGTACAAGCGCACCCGACTGAGCTTTGTGGAGCGGCAGATGGTGGGCTATGAGGACGAGATTGACTACCATGCCATCGGCACCATTTCAGAGCTCTTCGACGGCAACCCGCCCTTCCATGGACGCGGCGCCATGTCGTTTGCCATGAACGTGGCCGAGATCCTTCGCACCATGAAGTTGCTGGAGAAATATTCGTATCAAAAATAAAGGAGTTACAGGAGTTGCAGAAGTTCAGGGGTTCAGACGGCAGTCATGAACCATGAGAAGCAAGACTGACGTCTGGACTCCAGACACTCCTGAACTACTGAACTCCAAAAAAGGAAAGAAGATATGAAAGTATTAATGTTTGGATGGGAGTATCCTCCTCATGTGTTTGGAGGACTCGCCACTGCAAATTACGGAATCTCTGAAGGCCTGAAGGCTCAGGGAGATATTGAGACGGTGCTCTGTCTGCCGCATCCCTTTGGCGATGAGAGCCAGCACGCCGCTCGCATCGTGGCCATGAATGCTGTGCCCATCGTGTGGCGCGACGTGGATTATGACTATGTGAAGCAGCGCGTGGGGAACATCATGGATCCTGACTATTATTTTAAGCTCCGTGAACACATCTATGCCGACTTCAACTACATGAACGTCAACGACCTGGGCGCCATGGAGTTTGCCGGCGGCTATCCCTCGAACTTGCACGAGGAGATTAACAACTATAGCATCATTGCCGGACAGGTGGCACGCACAGAGGAGTTTGACATTATTCACGCCCACGACTGGCTGACCTTCCCTGCTGGCATCCATGCCAAGCAGGTGAGCGGCAAGCCCCTGTGCATACATGTTCATGCCACTGACTTCGACCGTTCACGCGGCAAGGTGAACCCCACCGTGTACAGCATAGAGAAAAACGGTATGGACTGGGCTGACTGCATCATGTGTGTCAGTGAGCTGACGCGCCAGACGGTCATCAACCAGTACCATCAGGATCCTCGCAAGTGCTTCACGGTTCACAATGCCGTGTATCCGCTGCCCGATGAATATCAGGCTATTCCGCGTCCTGACCATACGGGCAAGGACAAGATAGTGACCTTCCTGGGACGTATCACCATGCAGAAGGGACCTGAGTATTTCGTTGAGGCTGCCAACATGGTGTTGCGCCGCACCCGTAACGTGCGCTTCTGCATGGCAGGGTCGGGCGACATGATGGATGCCATGATCTATCTGGCTGCCGAACGAGGTATTGCCGACAGATTCCACTTCCCCGGCTTCATGCGCGGCAAGCAGGTGTACGAGTGTCTGAAAGACTCGGATGTCTATGTCATGCCATCTGTCTCTGAGCCCTTCGGCATTTCGCCCCTTGAGGCCATGCAGTGCGGAACGCCCAGCATCATTTCCAAACAGAGCGGTTGTGCCGAGATTCTCACCAATTGCATCAAGGTGGACTACTGGGACATCCATGCACTGGCCGATGCCATCTACTCTATCTGCACCAACGACTCGCTCTTCCAGTATCTCAAAGAGGAGGGTAAGCGCGAAGTGGACCAGATTACCTGGGAGAAGGTGGGCACCTGGATTCGCACGCTCTATCGCAGGACTCTCGGCTGGGAAACCGCCTAAGCGCAATAACGCATTAACGTAATAACGAAATAACGTAATAACGAACAATCATGAAAACAATTTGCTTATATTTTGAAATACATCAGATTATACATCTGAAGCGCTATCGTTTCTTCGACATCGGTACTGACCATTACTACTATGATGACTACGAGAACGAGCATAGCATCAGCGACATTGCTGAGCGTAGCTATATGCCGGCCTTAAACACGCTAGAGCAGATGATCAAGGATGGCGGCAACCAGTACTTTAAAGTGGCTTTCTCACTGTCAGGCACAGGTATTGAGCAGCTGGAGATGCACGCTCCGCAGGTGCTGGAGAAGCTGCAGCAACTGAACGAGACGGGCTGTGTGGAGTTCCTGGCCGAGCCATACAGCCATGGCCTGTCATCGCTGGCCAACGCCGACAGCTTTGCACGCGACATGAAGAAGCAGGTGGCAAAGATTAAGGAGTACTTTGGACAGACGCCGAAGGTGGCCCGCAACTCGTCACTTATCTACAGCGATGATATCGGTGCACAGATTGCATCACTCGGCTTCAAGGGCATGCTCACCGAGGGGGCTAAGCACGTGCTGGGATGGAAGTCGCCACACTATGTGTATAACTGTAACATCGCTCCCAACCTGAAGTTGCTGTTGCGCGACGTGGAACTTTCTGATGATATCTCATTGCGCTTCAATAATGCAGAATGGGATGGCTATCCCCTGTTTGCTGATGCCTATATTGACCGCATTGCACGTCTGCCTGAAGAGGAGCAGATTATCAACATCTTCATGGAGCTGTCGGCTCTGGGTATCGCTCAGCCCTTGTCAAGCAATATCCTGGAATTCCTCAAGGCTCTGCCAGTATGCGCCAAGCAGAAGGGCATCACCTTCTCAACACCGAGCGAAATTTGCGCCAAGGTGAAGAGCGTGGGCAATCTTGATGTGCCCGATACGCTGAGCTGGGTGGATGAGGAGCGTGACGTCAGCTGCTGGCTGGGCAACGCCATGCAGCGCGAGGCCTTTCAGAAGCTCTACAGCGTGGCCGATCGTCTGCTCATTGCCGATGATCCCCGTATCATGCAGGACTGGGACTATCTACAGGCTTCCAACAACTTCCGCTTTATGACCACAAAGCCCTCGAATGTAGGACTGGACAGGGGCATCTACAGCGGACCCTTCGACGCTTTCACGAACTATATGAACATTCTGGGCGACTTCATCAATAGAGTGAATGCCCTCTATCCTCTGGAGATTGAGAATGAGGAGTTGAACTCACTGCTCACCACCATCCGCAATCAGGGTGATGAGATTGAGATGAAGGACAAGGAGATTACTCGTCTGAAGGCTAAGCTGGAGAAGCTGGAACCAAAGGCTGAGAAGAAAGCTCCAGCAAAGAAGGCAGCTACCAAAAAGGCCGCCCCAAAGAAGGCTGCCGCGAAGAAGGAAGAACCTAAGGCTGAGTAAGGACCGAATCAGTCTGTTGAAAACGAACAGAGACGCGATTTTGCTAGCGTCTCTGTTTTTGTTAGTGATATTTTTTGTATTATTTGTGCGAAAGACGGAAAATGCTTATATTTGCAGTGCAAATGATAGAAGAACTGTTTATGGACTATAGAAGATTGACATTAATGGCGCTTGCTGTCTGTGGACTGTTGAATGCCAGCACAATGAATGCACAAAAACGTACGAAGTATGAATTTGAGCGGAACTTGCCTGCCTATGCCGACTCATTGCTGAAGGACCTGACGTTCCCTTTGGCATGGGAGAACAGCGGGATGACAGATTTCGACTTGTGGCGCAAAGCTGCCCGCCAGAAGGTTTTTGACTGTATGCTGATGGCGCCCCCAGCCGGCGATGGGCATGTGAACGTTTTGTGTGAAGAGCAGCGACAGGGTTATAAGGCACAGAAGCTGGAAATCAGGCTATCGCGCTATTACACCGTTCCTGCCTATGTGCTCATACCCGATGGAGAGGGGCCATTCCCGGCCGTCAACGCACTGCACGACCACGGAGGCCATCTGTTCATTGGTAAGGAGAAAATGATTAGACCGTTGGCATGTGAGCCAGATGATGTGAAGAAAGATGCCGATGAATGGGTGGCAGGGTATGGCGGTCAGTTCTTTGGTGACTATCTGGCGCAGCATGGCTATGTGGTATTCTCTGCCGATGCTCCTATGTGGGGCGAGCGTGGACAAAAGGAAGGAGTCCAGCGCGATAGATATGACATGATAGCTGGCAACATGATGATGTACGGTGTTGACCTGTCGGCCTATATGACTTATGATGATATAAGCGGGACTGAGTTCCTGGCTTCGATGCCCCAGGTGGATGCACAGCGTATAGGCTGCGTGGGGTGGTCGATGGGTGGCTACAGGGCTTGGATGCTTTCCGCTCTCTCTGATCGTATCAAGGTAGGTGCTTCTGTGTGCTGGATGGTGACTACCGATGAACAGATGTCGTTTAAGTACAGCCGTACGGAGAATGGCGGCTTTGCCAACTGCTTCCCCGGACTGCGCCGTTGGATGGATTATCCGCACATGGCCAGCATGGCCTGCCCGAAGGCCATGCTCTTCATCAATGGCTCACAGGACAAGCTGTTTCCTGTGGCGGGTGTGGAGAAAGCCTTCAGCATCATGCATAATACCTGGCAGAGCCAACAGGCCGACGACAAGCTGGACACCGAAATTTGGGACATGCCCCACAGCTGTAATGTAAAAGTACAAGAGCGCGTGCTTCAGTTCTTCCAGAAGCATCTTTGAACTGGAATCAGGAAATAAGAAATCGGCTCACCATGATGGCGAGCCGATTTCTTATTGAGTATCGTTTGATGTTTACCACCAGCGGGAATCACCCAGCTTGCTGAGGTCAACGCCCGAAACCTTGCCGATAATGTTGAACAGACCCTCGGTGGGCTTGCTCCAAAGAGCAGACTCGTTGAGGCCCAACTCGCCGAGACCCTCCAGAGGATAGATCTTCGGGTCACCCTCGCCTGTGGTGTTCAGGTCGGTCCAGACAAAGTCTGTCTTGTAGCAGTCCTGCACGTCTAGATTGTCGGGAGTGCCGCTGAGGAAGATAGAGCCTGCAGCGCCTGCGGTATAGGTTTGAACCTGGCTGCCGCTGCCATCCAGTGAGAACACGCCCTGCTTGGTGGCACCTGAAGCCATGGACGGACCGAACAGGGTGTTCTTCACCTTGAGCACAACATTGCCCGAGCCCAGACGGAACATCGGGGTATTAGCGTTGGCTGTGGTCTCAATGGGAGCGTAGCAGAATGTGCTGTTCTCAATGGTGAGGTTCAGTGTAGAAACACTGGAGCGGAAGTCGCAAAGCATGACAATGTTGGTGATGGTGCAATTGCGGAAAGTGACGTTGCGCCAGTCGCCCTTCTTGTTGGTGGTGGTAACCACGCCCTGGTCGCCAATAGCGTTGATGGCACAGTTCTCGAATAGGATGTTGTTGATGTTGTCACCATCCTGCTGGCTGCGTACCACGGCACGATAGCCAGTCATGGAGCAGTTTTTGAAGGTGATGCTGCCAATGGTGGCGCCATAGTTGTTGATGTTGAACACCTGGCGTCCGCCCCAGCCCTTGTCATGGTTGGTAGCTACTTCGTTATCGCCGCCCTCAATGGCCTTGTCACTGATGAAGTCAATCTTCTCGTAGACAATGGCATTCACGTCAGCGCCTGCCACGGCACCCATACCACCGCCTGAGCGGAAGGTCGCATTGCCAGCCAGCGTGAGTCCAGTGACGAACTTAATGGTCTTGCTGGTACCGGGGATAACAGTGCCGCCAGAGATCTTGTACATGGTTCCGCCCTCCAGCACATAGGTGATGTCCTGGTCGGGATTGGCAGCAACGTCGGCTGCCAGCTGGTCAGAATTGATGTAGGTGTCGCCGCCGCTCACACCACGCAGGTCAATGACCACACCGTCAAACTTCTCGGCAGCAGTGGTGGTGAAGCGCTTCTTACCCAGATACTTGCCATTGCTGTAGACTTGAGCACGATAGGTGGTCTGAGGTTCCAGACCTTTCAGAATCAGCTCCTTCTGCTCATTGATGGCTTCGGTCAGCACGGTGTCGATGACCAGCTGGTCCTCATTGTCCTTATAGACCTTCATGTTGTCGTAGTTCACCTCGCTCCATTTGACGCGTGCCTGCGTGTCAATCAGGTCGGTAGATGCCGGAGATGCCAGGTAGGTGGGATAGTCGGGAGTGGTGGTGGTTAGTGAGAAGGGTTTCGAGGAGAGGCCACTCTTCGTATTGGCCGAGCTGATGTAGACATAGTATTCCTTGTCGTACTGCAGATTGTCAAAACGGCAGGAGAGTTCCTGAGTTGTGATTTCTTTAGTGTCACTTCCATCGGTAGCTTCCACCTTAACGGTGTACTGATCGGCGTTTGTGTAGTTGTCCCACTTGATAATCATGTAGGGAGCCAGGCTATCGTCCAGACCCGTCTCAATGTTGTCAGTAACATTGATGATGGGGCGGAACAGAGCGTCGGCGGTGGTCAGGTCCTCATCGTCGCTGCAACTGACGAGTGCACCTGTGCCTGTGGTCACTGCTGCAAGTAGCAGCATGGTCTTGAATATCTTTTTCATAATAGTCGTTTACTCTGTTTATTTGTAATTCTCACGTAAGATAGTGGCCACTTCCACATTCACGCCTTCGCCGTTGTAGGCATTCAGGATTCTGTAGCCGTCGTTGTTGAGTTTGTCACTAGCATTGAGGGTAGTGGTGCAGATGGGGATGAGGTAGGGTACTACGCCATCGCCCTTGAGAGCACCACCCGAGTAGCCGCGATAGAGGCGAGTGAAGTAGTCGCTGGCAGCATAGACATCCTTGCGGGTGATGCCCGTTGGGTTGCCATCAGTGACGGTGACCTTGGTGGTGTTGGGAGCGGTGCCCAGTTCATAGGTCACGGTGCCATCGCCATTGTCGGTCTTCACAGGTGTGGTGGTGCCCCAGTCAGTGCCATTGTAGATGTAGGTACGGGTGCGCTTGATCATTTGCGAGCCCCAGTTCACGTACTGCCATCCGTTAGCGGTCATGGTAGCGTCGTCTTCTTCAATCTTGTACTTTTCATTGTACCAGGTAATGTCTTCCTTGCGGTTGTTCTTGCCAGACTTCACGTACCATAGGCGGTTTGCCCAGTTGACATAGTCGGCAGCCTCGGGATAAGCAGCCTTCACGCTAGCGTCGGCCATCAGGTCCTCGTTGGTAGCAATACCCCAGCAGAGGGCGGTACGCATGGCCTGCTCCACCTTCTTGGCATAGAGGTTCCAGCGTACGAGGTCAAACTTGCGCAGACCCTCGCCACCGAATTCCCATGCGCGCTCATCAACGATAGCGTTGAAGAAGGCTTCCTTGCTGTTGAGATTGTTCACGTAGTTGGTCACCATCTCATTGTAGTTGGCAGCACCGGCGAAAGCACGGGCACGGACCTTCATCAACTGTTCCTTGGCCAGTGCGGTGGGGCCGTTCAGCTCGTTCTCGGCCTCGGCCAGCATCAGCAGCACGTCGGAGTAACGCATCAGAGGATAGTTGATGCCAGTACCCTTAGATGAGCCGGAGCCCAGATCCTTGGCAGCGCGGGCACGATCCCACTTGCCAGCGTAGATGCTAGTGGCAGCAGCAGCGGCAACGGTATCGTTAGAGTGGCTATACTTGGCGCAGTCGATGTCGCGGCGCACGTCACCGTCAGCAAACGACATGTAGAAGGTTGGGGTCATAGCTACCTGTGCGGTAGAAGTACCATTGGCGCAAGAGCCGGTGTTGGGCACTGCGAAACTCCAGCCTAGGTCACCACCATAATTCTGCACGAAAGCTACCTCGTAGAGAACCTCGGCGTTGTTCTCCTGTGAGTAGTTCATTTCGTTGAGGAACACTTGCTCGTAGTTGGGATAAAGCTCGCGTGGCTTCAGCTTGATCAGCTTCTGGCAGTAGTCCTTGGCCATCTGGTAGTACTCAGTATAGGTACGAGCCGTTTTCTGAGCACCGCTGAGGTCAGTATAGGTGACGGCCAGGTCTTCATTGCTATTGACGTCCAGATAGTCGTCAGCGCGCTTCATCGTGCCATCAAAAGTCATGGCATAGCCAGCACGGAAGAGGGCAATGCGAGCGATGAGGCCGATGGCGAAGTCGCGGTTCATGCGCTCAATGCCACCCGTGTTCACATCGCTCCATTTCATCTTTGGCTCAATGTCGACCAGCTGCTGCAGGCAGCGGCTGTAGACGATGTTCTTGTCCATACGGGGCAGGTCGATTTCGCCACCCCATTTGGCAGCCACGTCATAATAGGGCACGTCGCCGAAGAGGTTGCACATCAGGTAGTAGCGGAAAGTCTTCAGGCAAGTAGCCTCGCCCTTGATCTGCTGCATTTCATCGGTATTGCTAAGGCTGCTGGCATCCACGCCGGCACGAACCTGATTGGCACGCTCTATAGCCTGCAGATTATTGTTCCACACATTGTAGACATCGTTCCAGCCTTCATTGCTGAATCCCTGAAGGGGCCAGATGGCCTGACGGTGGTTGGTGGCTACGGCCTGCTGTACGCTCATGGCTTCTACGTCGGTGTTCTGCATCCACACACCGCACATACGAGATGTATAGGGGTCTTCGCCGAACAGCACATACACGCCGTTAATGGCGTTAGTGGCAAACTCTGTGGAGTTGTAGACCATGTTCTGGTCCATCTGCGACGGGGCGTCCACGTTCAGTGTATCACTGCACGAGGTCAGTCCGAGAGCTCCGACAGCTGCTAATGCGAAATATTTGTTTGTCAGTTTCATATTCTATTTTCTGTTTACGGATTTACGATTTTCGATTTACAGCGTAACATTAAGACCGAAGGTAAATGCACGGCTCTTAGGATAGCTGGAGAAGTCAATACCTGGGGTCAGGCCCGAATAGCTGCTGTTGCGCACGTAAGAGCTGACTTCGGGGTCGAAGCCGGGATAGTCGCTGATGACGAACAGGTTGGTACCAGTGACATAGAGGCGTACACGCTGGAAACCGGCCTTCTTCGTCAGTTTGTTAGGCAGGGTGTAACCCACGGTGACACTCTGCAAACGGAGGAATGAGCCATTGTCCATTGCCCAGTCAGTAGGAACAACCACTGCGTCGCCAGTTGAGAAGGGGCTCCACATTTCCTTGCGGGGCTTACCATTGCCACCCTCATTCCAGAAGGCCAGGTCTTCCAGGGTCTCCAGCAGCACACCCGTCTCGGGATTGATATAGCTGTAGCTGTTGGCCTGGCTCATGTCTGCGCGCATATTAGGATATGTACCTGCGCGATAGCGGGATGAGGTCTGAATCTTGTTGGCATTGTAAATGTCGTTGCCAACGCGATAGGTGAAGTTGACGTTGAAGTCGAAATCGTAGACCGTGCCGTTGAATCCGAAACCACCAGCGAAATCGGGGTTGGTGTCGCCGATGACCACGATATCCTGAGCATCTACGGTGCCGTCGCCATTCTGATCCTTCAGCTTCATCGTACCGGGACGAATACCGATGCGTCCACCCATCAGAGAGGTGTTGGCCACGCCGTCTTTCAAATTGTAAACGTTGTTGACGGGGTCATAGCTGGCGAAATCGTTAACCGTATAGTAGCCGTCGCTCTCCCAACCATAAACGAGTCCGATGGGGTCGCCGATGCGTACAATGTAGTCCTGTTGGTTCTTGTTGTCGGTAGAAGCCCAGCCTGAGGGGAAGGTCATCATTTCCAGCCCGTTGGCCAGTCCCTTCACATTCGACTTGTCGAAGCCAATGTTGAAGTTGGCATTCAGCGTGAAATTCTTCTTCTGGAAGAGAACGCCGTTCAGCGTAACCTCAACACCCTTGTTGCTGGTAGAAGCTGAGTTCTCCCAAACGGAGGTATAGCCAGGAGCAGCAATGGCGTGGTTGATAAGCAGGTCGTCGGTGTCGTTCCAATAGATGTCGACGTTACCAGTCAGGCGCTCCTTGAAGAAACCGAAGTCCAGACCGATATTACGGGTGGTACGCTTTTCCCAAGTCAGGTTGGGGTTGGCCAGCACGTTGGTCACTGAGAGGTGAGAGTTTGCTGTTTCGCCAACACCGTAGCGCTTGGAACCGCTGTTAGTGGCATAAAGCTGTGAGAACATGTAGCTGGGCAGCTTGTCGTTACCCACCTTACCATAGCTGAGACGGAGCTTCAAGTTGGAGAGCCAGCCATGGGTGTTGGCCATCCAGGGCTCCTCAATGATACGCCAGGATGCGGCTGCGGCGGGGAAGAAACCCCACTGGTGACCGTCGGCAAACTGAGAAGAACCATCCTCACGCATGGTGACAGTGAGCAGGTAGCGGTCAAGCAGGGTGTAGTTGATACGTCCGAAGAACGACACCTTGTTCTGGTTGGGAGCCACATAGCCTGTCATGGACTGCATGCTGCCCAGTCCGAAGTTGGCGAACACCTGGTCAGCAGTGAAAGCCTTGCTGAAGTTGTTGGCGTTCATGGTGTTGTAGTTGGAGCGTGTGGAGCGATACTCCTGACCAGCCATCACATTGAGGTGATGAATCTTGTTCAACTTGGTGTCGTAAGTCAGGTTGAAGCTCTCACGTAGCGAGCTGGTGTTCTGCTTTTGCCACTCGGCCAAGGGCAGACCGCCCACGTAGCTGGCCTGTGTGGTGGTTTCGCCCCACCAGTTTTTTGTCTCATTGAAGCCATACTCGTAGCCACCTTCCAAATGAGCCTTCAGTCCCTTAAGCGGGGTTGTCCAGTCAAGTGAGCCATTGAAGGTGAACTTACGGTTGTTGCGACGGCGCCAGTACTGTTCCGACTGTTCAGCCAGCGACATGTTTGAACGCTGCCACTCGTTGATTTCATCATCCGACATGGTGGAGAAATCAGGAGTGATCATTTCAGAAAGACCCTTGGTAGCTACACCGTAGAGGGCCTGCTCAGTACGCACCTTATACGTGCCACCCTGTGTGCCCTGACCGTTAGCCTCCTGGTCGCTGATACGGGCAGTAGCCGAGAACTTCAGGTCCTTGGTGATGTCGTGATTCAGTTTGAACAGGAAAGAGAAACGCGAGAAGTCATTGTTGGGCATCAGACCGGAGTTGTAGTCGTATGTACCCGAAAGATTGAACTTTGTCTTGTCGGTACCGCCGCCTACACTGACGTTGTGACTCTGGGAAAGAGTGCTCTCACCGAAAAGGTCATCTTGCCAGTCAATAGCCTCAATGCTCTTGTAGAGGTAGAGGTCATCAAAGACGCCGAACTGCTTGTAGAACGAATTCAGGGCGCTCTCGCCGCCCAGTGCAGCATACTCGTAGTTCGTCATCACGTATTCATAGGCATTGAGCACGTCCATGCGCTTTGACACTTTCTTGGTCTGCAGGTAGCCGTTGTAGTTCACCTGAGTCTTACCAGCCTTGGCATTCTTGGTGGTAATCAGGATAACACCATTGGCGCCTTCCGAACCGTAGATAGCGGTGGAGGAGGCATCCTTCAGCACGGTGATGTCCTCGATGTCGTTAGGTGAGAGATCACTGAGCGAACCGCCCTGGAAACCATCGATTACAATCAGAGGGGTATTGTCACCAGTGATAGAGCCACCACCACGCACGCGAATCAGCACTTCTGCGTCAGGCGAGCCGTCGGTGGTAGTGATGTTCACACCGGCCATCTTACCCGTCAGAGCTTCCGAGACATTGGGCACAGGCACTTTCACCAGATCCTGGCCCGTCACGGTGGCTACAGAACCGGTCAAGTCCTTTTTACGTACAGTACCATAACCAATCACCACGACGTCGTTCAGGGTGGTGTTGTCGTCCTGCATCGTAACCGTCACGGTGCTCTTCCCCTTGATGTTCACTTCCTGGGTCTTCATGCCAATATAGGAAATGACGATGGGATTGTTACTGCGCACGTTGATGGTGAGGTTTCCGTCGAAATCGGTCACGCCTCCATTTTTCGTACCTTTCTCAATGACGCTGGCTCCAATCACGGGTTCGCCTGTGGCATCCACGACTGTCACCTTTGTCTGTGCATCAGCCAGCAATGTACCGCCAAGGGCGAATGCTGCCAACAGCACCATCCGCCGGACATTAAGTCCAGTGCGGATCAAGCTTTTCAGTTTGAAAGACATAAATTTTTAGTTAGTTTTTAAATAATATTAAGTTGTTGTTTTGCTTTCAGCCTACAAAATTAACGCTTTTCCATTAAAATCCCAAACTATTTTCACCTTTTTTTCCCTTTTCGTGTAAAAAAAGTGCAAACGTAATTGGGCTGATATGTGTTTTTTGTGGTAATCTTTTTGCGAATACAGAAAAAAGCTGTATCTTTGCACGAGTAAAACTCAAAAACAACTGCTAAAACAATGAAGAAGATTTTTTTTACACTGATGGTATGGCTTTGTACCCTTTCAAACTATGGCATTGAGAGGCAAAAGCTGAACTTTAACGCCGATTGGAAAATGGAAATCGGTGATTTTCCAGAAGCCAGTCAGCCTCAGTTCGATGATGTTGCGTGGAAGCAGGTGACGCTGCCCTTTGCCTTCAATGGCGACGAGGCTTTCAGGAAAGATATTGTTGATTTGACTGACACCATAGCGTGGTATCGTAAGCATTTCATTCTCAGTAAGGAAGAAATTAAGGGGAAAGTTTTTGTTGAATTTGAGGGCGTGCGCCAAGGAGCCGATTTCTACCTGAATGGACGGCCATTGGGCTTCTCCGAGAATGGCGTGATGGCCTGTGGGTTTGACCTCACTCCTTATGTCAAGGAGGGCGAGAATATACTGGCTGTGCGCTGTGACAACAGCTGGACCTATCGCTCACGAGTGCACAACAGCCGTTATCAGTGGAACGACCGTAACTTCAACGCCAACTATGGCGGTATCCCCAAGAACGTGTATCTGCACCTGACGGACAAGCTTTACCAGACATTGCCCCTTTATTCTAATTTAGGAACGACGGGAACCTATATATATGCCAGTGATTTTGACATTCCCGGCCATGCTGCCACCATTCATGTGGAGAGCCAGGTGCGCAATGAAGACAGCCAGAATCATGTGGTGGCACTGATGTTCTCCATGAGGGATGCCGAAGGGAAAATCGTTGTGAGTGAGGCCTATGGCGATAGGGTAGAGGTGATGCCCGGACAGACCGTCACGCTGAAGGCTTCCATGAGGCTGAACGGCCTGCATTTCTGGAGCTGGGGCTATGGTTATTTGTATACCGTTGAGACCCGCTTGCGAGAAGTCATTAACAATGGCAGTAGGCTGGCCTATAAGGATGCCGTTATCACGCGTACAGGTTTCCGAAAGACGGAGTTCGGTCAGGGACTCTTCAAGCTGAACGACCGTGTGATGATGATTCATGGATATGCCCAGCGTACATCGAACGAATGGCCAGGGACGGGCTTGAGCGTGCCCGCTTGGCTCAGTGATTATAGCAATGGACTTATGGTGGAGTCAGGGGGCAACTTGGTCAGGTGGATGCACGTCACGCCTTGGAAACAGGACGTGGAGAGTTGCGACCGCGTAGGGCTGATGCAAGCCATGCCGGCCGGTGACGCCGAGAAGGATGTCGACGGTCCCCGCTGGACACAGCGCACGGAGCTGATGCGCGATGCCATCATCTACAACCGCAACAACCCCAGCATCATCTTCTATGAGGGTGGTAATGAGAGTATCAGTCGTGAACACATGCTTGAGCTGAAAGCCATACGAGACCAGTACGACCCACACGGCGGACGTGCTATTGGCAGCCGTGAGATGCTCGACATAGACGAAGCCGAGTATGGCGGTGAGATGCTATACATCAACAAGAGCGGTAAGCATCCCATGTGGGCCATGGAGTACTGCCGTGACGAGGGCCTGAGGAAGTACTGGGACCATCTGTCCTATCCTTATCACAAGGAGGGCGACGGTCCGCTGTATCGTGGAAAGCCTGCCTTCGAGTACAATCACAACATGGACTGGTTCGCCCGTCAGATGGTGGAGCGCTGGTACGAATATTGGCTGGAGCGTCCTGGCACAGGCAAGCGCGTCTCCAGTGGAGGCGTGAAGATTGTCTTTTCTGACACCAATACGCACCATCGTGGTGAGTCGAACTATCGCACCAGCGGCGTCACTGATGCCATGCGCATTCCCAAGGAAGGCTTCTTTGCGCATCAGGTGATGTGGGATGGCTGGGTAGAGCCTGAGAACGAGCGCACACATATCATCGGGCACTGGAACTATGCTCCTGGCACGGTGAAGGATGTTTATGTGGTGTCAACAGGCGATAGTGTTGGCCTTATCCTCAATGGCAAACCCGCGAATATTAAGGCGGAGCGCTCATTCAAGTGGCTATACACCTTCCACAATGTCAAGTATGAGCCGGGCGTGCTGGAAGCCGTCGGCTATACCACTGACGGTTCGGGATTCTCACCTGATGAGACGTTCACTTCCCGTGATAGCCTGTACACTGTAGGTGAGCCCGTGCAGCTGAAGCTGACTGCCATTCAGAATCCCGAGGGCATGAAGGCCGACGGAGCCGACATGGTGTTGGTGCAGGTGGAAGTGGTCGACAAGCAGGGGCGCCGCTGTCCACTCGACAACCGAATGGTGAACTTCCAGCTATGGGGTGAAGCACTGTGGATAGGAGGCATTGGCACACGCAACAATCAGGAGTTCCAGTCAGATGATCTGAACCGCGACAAGAGCCTGCTCGATGCTGCCAACAAGAAGAATGTGTCCGACAACTACGTTGGTCACATGTCATTGCCCGTTGAGTGTGGCGTTAATCGGGTGCTGGTCCGTTCTACCGCCACTGCCGGCGAAATAGGCATTTCCGTGCAGGCCGAGGGCGTGAAGCCTGCCTATCTGTCATTGAAGACGCAGCCCGTAGAGGTCAGCAGGTACCTGCCTCAATATTCATTGCCTTGCCGTCTGGAAAGAGGCGAGACACCGCTCACACCTTCCTATAAGGATGTGTTCAGTACCGTTGACATTATTGGTGCCAAGGCAGGCAGCAATGCTGACGATGTGATGAAAAGCTGTGATGACAATGAACTGTCGGAGTGGAAGAGCGACGGCAAGAAAGAAAATGCCTGGGTGACTTACCAGCTTGGCAGGAAAGCACAGGTCAGTGAACTGACACTGAAACTGACAGGCTGGCGCAACAAGTGTTATCCGTTGGAAATCTACGCTGGCAAGCAGAAAGTTTGGGAAGGCATCACCGATGCCACCCTGGGCTACTGCCACATCCATATTAGCAAGCCCACGAAAACCAATCAGCTCACCATAAAGATGGTGGCGCCTGTGCAAGATAGTGGTAAGTTCGGCGATACAAAGGAACTGGCTGGCGGAAACGCAGGAGAGTTTGACCGTCTGAAAGCTGCCCCCGGCAAGGTGGAGCTGCGCATTGTCGAGGCCGACATACTGGAGGCTCAGTAATCAATAAGGAAGTAACGCTTCTGACTTCATTGTCCATTTGTGAATCGATGATGAGGCTTTAACGCGCACGCGCGTTATATATAGGAAAAAAGAAAGTGCTACAAGTGCTACCAACGGATGTAACATGCAGAATAACAATATCTTGCGGGTGCATTTTGGCTTTTGGAAAATGCTACCGGAAATGCTACTGAGAGGGGTGAACTGCCAGTTGCACACTTGGGCACTTTTGTGCTGAAATGAGACATATAGAAAAGTCAAGCCAGACTTTTCTATATGTCTCATCAGGTAATTTTCATGCGGCGCCGACTTTTCAAAAAATGGCGTCGACTTTTTGAAAAATAGCGCCGCCGTTTTGAAAAATCTCGTTGACTTTTTGGAAAAACTCGCCGCCCTTTT
>CAMNJH010000045.1 GCA_946541275.1 uncultured Prevotellaceae bacterium | reverse complement strand
TCAAGAAGCATGAGCTGACCCGACGCGACAAGGAGGAGGACCGCATGAAGCATGTACGTGTGAACAATGCCAACATTGAGCCTGTCTTCTTTGCCTATCCTGACAATCAGGTCCTTGATGCCCTCATCCGCCGCTATGCTGCTACAGAACCTGAATATGACTTTGTGGCACCCATCGATGGCTTCCGTCATCAGTTCTGGGTGATCAGTGACCAGAAAGACATGCAAACCATCACTGAGGAGTTCAGCAAGATGCCTTCGCTCTATATCGCTGATGGCCACCATCGCTCCGCAGCCGCCGCTCTGGTGGGGGCTGAAAAGCAGAAGCAGAATCCTCAGCACACGGGCAAGGAGGAGTACAACTACTTCATGGCCGTTTGCTTCCAAGCCTCACAGCTCACCATTCTGGACTACAACCGCGTGGTGAAGGACCTGAACGGGCTTTCATCGGAGGCTTTCCTCGATGCATTGAAGAAAAACTTCACGGTGGAGGATATGGGTACGGACATCTATAAACCCCAGAAACTGCATGAGTTCTCTCTCTATCTGGATAGTCACTGGTTCAAGCTGACTGCGAAGGAGGGCACCTACAATCCGGATGACCCCATTGGCGTGCTCGATGTGGACATCAGTAGCCGACTCATTCTCGACGAGATACTGAATATTGGCGACCTGCGCTCCTCCAAGCGCATTGACTTCGTTGGTGGCCTGCGTGGTTTGGGAGAGCTGAAGCGCAGGGTCGACAATGGCGAGATGCGTGCAGCGCTGGCTCTCTATCCGGTGAGCATGCAGCAGATTATTGATATTGCCGACTCCGGAAAGATCATGCCGCCCAAGGCCACCTGGTTTGAGCCGAAGCTGCGTTCTGGACTGGTCATTCACAAGCTGGATGAGGAATAGGAAAAAGTGATGACCGACGAGTATCTGACCATCAGCAGCACCGGCAAAGGCTACTACACCGAGAAGCGCAGCAAGTTTCTGGCGTGGGCTCACCATGTGGAAAGCATGGAGGAGATAAAAGCATTGCTGGCTGACTATCGCAAGCAGTATTATGACGCCCGTCATGTCTGCTATGCCTATATGCTGGGGCCAGAGCGCACTGACTTCCGGGCTAATGATGATGGCGAACCCTCGTCGACGGCCGGGAAGCCCATACTGGGGCAGATCAACTCGTCGGAACTGATCGATGTGCTGGTAGTGGTGGTGCGCTACTACGGAGGTGTCAATCTGGGCACCAGTGGGCTCATCGTTGCCTACAGGGAAGCCGCGGCGCTGGCCATTGCTGATGCAGGAAAGGAGAAACGGCAGGTGGAGGAGATAGTCACCTACGATTTCCCCTATACAATGATGAACAGCGTGATGCGTGTGGTGAAGGACATGCAGCCTCGCATTGTCGGTCAGACCTACGACAACACCTGCCAGATACGGCTGGCCATCAGATGCTCTGAGGCAGAACAGCTGCGGCAGAGACTGCAGAAGCTGAGCTTTGAAGAATAATCACATTATTTAATACCAAACTATTATGAAACGAATCAAATTTGTAGTCCTTACATTGGTGGCCGTCCTCATGGTTGGTTGCGGCACCACATCGACAGTGCCCATCACGGGCAGGAAACAGACACTGATGGTGAGCGACGGTGAAGTGCTCTCACTGGCTTCGCAGCAGTATCAGGAGTTCATGAAGTCAGCCAAGGCATCGACCAATGCCGCCAACACCGCCATGGTGAAAAAGGTGGGGCAGAAGCTGGCCAACGCCGTGACCCAATACCTGAATGCCAACGGCATGGCCAACGAAGTGTCGAACTTTGCCTGGGAATTCAATCTGGTGCAAGACAAGCAGGTCAATGCCTGGTGTATGCCTGGTGGAAAGATTGTGGTCTACGAGGGCCTGCTTCCCGTCACACAAAACGAGGCTTCGCTGGCCATTGTGCTGGGACATGAAATAGCCCACGCCGTTGCAAAACACTCAGCCGAGCAGCTGAGCAACCAGATGAAGCAGCAATACGGAGCACAGCTGGGAACCGCCGTCTTGGGCGCCCTGGGTATGGGGCAGAATACGCAGTCCATTGTGCAAGCCATTGCAGCACAGGGATTTAACTTTGCCAACCTGAAGTACTCCCGCAACCACGAGAACGAGGCTGACCACATTGGACTCATCATTGCAGCCATGGCGGGCTATGACCCACAGGTGGCAACCACCTTCTGGCAGCGTATGGCCGCCAGCTCAACCAATCAGACTGCCGAGTTCCTGAGCGACCACCCCTCGGATGCTACCCGTATCAAGAACATTCAGGGATGGATGGCCGAGGCACTGAAGTATTACAAGAAGTAGCCTCACCACACACCGTCCAGCAAGCCTTGAGTCTGTTATTCGGAATCAGATGGCTTAATCAGCCGCATGTATTCTTCGTAGCTGATAAACCGACCGCCCATCGACTTCAGATGGGCGGTTTCCAGTTGGCAGTCAATGAGCACGCCCCCCATCATCTCAAAGGTCTTGGCCAGATAGATAAGGGCCAGCTTTGAGCCGCTGGGCACTAGTGAGAACATGCTCTCGCCGAAGAAGGCTGCCCCGATGTTCACCCCATAAAGACCACCCACCAGCTTCTGGCCTTCCCAGACCTCCACACTGGCGGCAAAGCCCTGCCGGTGCAGTTCTGTGTAGGCCCTGATCATGTCTTCACCGAGCCACGCCCCCTCTTCGTCAATGCGCAGTCGGCTGCACTGATGGATGACTCCCTCAAAGTCTTTGTTGATGCTGAAATGGTATTTATTCTTGCGTAGCAGTGTACGCATGGAATGGCTGACATGGATTTCACTGGGAAAGATGACGAAGCGCCGATGGGGGCAATACCACACTGGCTCATCGTTGTCACGGAAGGAGAACCATGGGAAGATGCCGTGCTGATAGGCCAGCAGCAGGCGGTCGGTGCTGAGGTCGCCACCCACGGCCAGGCAGCCGTCCTCATCGGCCAGCCGGGGGTCGGGGAACCATAGTTCATCATCTAATTGATATATCATAGCTTGTCAATGACCATTTCCCCGCCATCTTTCAGGCTGCCGAATAATATCTCACGCATGAGCCGTGGCTTCAGCCGATGGGCTATGACGCGATCCATCTCGCGGGCACCATATTCATGGGTGAAGCCTTCGTCCAGCAACTGCTCAAACACCTCGTCCGTCAGCGTCATCTGCACCTTCCGGGCGGTCAGCTTCTCCTGCAGCTCACCCAGCTTCTTACGCAGAATCAGCGTGGCCATGGCTCTGTCCATATCGTGGAACACAACAGTGCCGGAAAGCCTGTTGATGAACTCGGGCTTAAACGTTTTCCTCACCTGCTTCAGCATGGCTTCCCCGCGCTCAACGGTCTGTCCAAAGCCGATGGAAGCTTGCGAAGCGTACTGAGCCCCGGCATTCGAGGTCATGATGAGAATCACATTGCGGAAGTCCGACTTGCGCCCCTTGTTGTCAGTCAGCCGGGCGTAGTCCATCACTTGCAGCAGGATGTTGTAAATGTCCTGGTGGGCCTTTTCAATCTCGTCGAGCAGCAGCACGCAGTTGGGCGTCTTGCGGATGGCGTCAGTCAGCAGGCCACCGTCATCATAGCCCACATAGCCGGCCGGCGAGCCGATAAGCTTGGCCACCGTGTGTTTCTCGGTATATTCACTCATGTCAAACCGCAGCAGTTCAATGCCCAGCTCACTGGCCAGCACACGTGCCACTTCTGTTTTCCCCACTCCGGTGGGCCCCACGAAAAGCAGCGATGCCAGGGGCTTGTTGTCCTCCGTCAGTCCAGCCTTCGACATCTGTACAGCCTCCACCACCTGGCTGATGGCCTCGTCCTGTCCGTATATCTTTCGTAGCATCCGTTCGCTCAGCGTTTCCAGCTGCTCGTTGTCGTCGTCCTTCATGGCCAAGGCATCCACCTTGCAAGTCTTTGCCAGGATGTCAAGGATAAGCGCCTTGCCGACGACAGGCACTGGAGAGTCAGCAGTGGGCTTCGTCCCGGCCACTTCCAGCGCTGCACCAGCCTCGTCAATGAGGTCAATGGCCTTGTCGGGCAGGAAGCGGTCGTTCACATACTTGGCACTGGCATTGACAGCCGTTTCCAGGGCTTCATCCTCGTAGACCACCCTGTGGAACTCCTCATACTTTGGGCGTAGCTGTTTCAGGATGTGGATGGTCTCATCAGCGCTGGGCTCCAGGATGTCAATCTGCTGGAACCGGCGCACCAGGCCCTTGGAGCGTGAGAAGTATTTGTTGAACTCCTCGTAGGTGGTAGAGCCGATGAAGCGTATGTTCCCGCTCTCCAGGTAGGGCTTCAGCATGTTCGACGCATCCATGGAGCTCTCGCCCACGGCGCCGGCGCCCACCAGGTTGTGAATCTCGTCAATATATATAATGTTGTTCCCCGCTTCGTGTGTCACGCCCTCCATGACCTGTTTGATGCGCTTTTCAAAATCGCCCCTGAACTGCGTCCCGGCCAGCATGGAGCCCAGTTCCAGCTGATACACCTTGCTGCCTTTCAGTCGTTCCGGCACGTCGCCGCTCATGATGCGGGCCGTCAGCCCATAGACCAGCGCCGTTTTGCCTACGCCGGGCTCACCCACATGCAGAGGGTTGTTCTTCTCCCTGCGGCAGAGCACCTGGATGGTGCGCTCCAGCTCCTTCTCCCTTCCTATGAGCGGATTCTTCTGTGCCACCACGTCGTTCAGGCAGGTCACCAGCCGGCGCCACATGCCCTCCCTGGCCTCCTCGTCGGCCGGGGCAGCGTCGGTAGCCGTCTCTTCGCCCGTGGCCTCCTGCTCGCTGTCCTCCTGCTCGTAACAGCTAATCAGCTCGCTCATGAAGTCCTCGGCCGTTTCATCAGCTTCAATGGTGTCCTTCAGCAAATAGCAGGCATAGCTTTCCTCCAGCCGTAGGACGGCCGCGGTGAGGTGGGGAATGTCTATCCGTTCGGCACTGCTGTTCAGCACCTGCTCATAGGCCATGTTGAGCAGCTCGTTCAGCTGCACCGAGGGCTCAGGGTGATAATTCACGCCGTCGGGCACCCGCTCCATCGTGCCGATACAGTCTTTCAGCCGTGTGATGAGCCTGTTGATGGAGCCAAAGTCAGAGACCACCGACATGAAGTCGATATCATCGGTGATGGCCAGCAGCAAGTGCTCGGGCGTCACAAACTCATTCCTGCGTTCAGTACAATATCTCACCGCCAGGTTGATGGCGCTGGCAGCACGCTCAGTATAGGATGGGGTAGGCATGAAATCCAATGATGAATGCTGAATGTCGTCGTTTTTTTCTGTTATTCTTCCGGCTCATAGGTCAGCCGCAGGGGAAAGCCCTCCTCGCGCGCCATGGCCGTAGCCTTCCGCACTTTCGACACTGCCACGTCGTAGGTATAGACACCCACCACGGCCTTGTCCGAATGATGAACCTGCAGCATCAGCCGCTCGGCATCAGCCTGACTCTTAAAGAAAACCTCGGTCAGAACCCTCACCACGAACTCCATGGAGGTAAAGTCGTCGTTATAGATAGTGACCTTGTAGCGGCGGGGCTCGCGCAAGTCGTTGTGCACCCGTTCGCGCAATTGTGACTGTTCCTGTGGCATAATCGGTGCAAAGGTACAAAAAAAATGTTTCTTTTCTTTCCTTTTCTCTCACTTTTTCGTAACTCTGGCTTCGCCGAAATTACTTTTCGTTCGGAAAAGGAAATAAAAAATGATTTTTTCTTTCCTTTTCTCTCACTTTTTCGTAACTTTGCAGCAAAAAGTAACTTTGGAACAACAAAACTGAATAATATGAAGAAAACTATTCTTTTAGTGAGTTTGAGCCTGGCGCTGACAGCCACGGCGCAGAAGGAGGGCGGCATCAGCCAGAAGATGCTCGACGAGATTCAGAAAGAGCAACCAATGACGGCTGCCGATTGCGCATGGGTGAACGCCATTGCCGCAAACGCCATTGACAACCTGGCCACCAATCATGCCAATGCCGGCGCACTGGATACCCACTTCAGTATAGAGACACGCCGCCAGTCCATCACCGACCAGAAGCAGAGCGGCCGCTGCTGGATGTTCAGCGGACTGAATGTGCTGAGGGCCGACTTCAACCTGCGCACCGATTCGCTCACCACCGAGTTCTCGCAGGCCTACCTCTTCTTCTGGGACCAGCTGGAAAAAGCCAATCTCATGCTGCAAGGCATCATCGACACAGGGGCGAAACCCATTGACGACCTGCGCGTGCAGTTCTTCTTCCGTTCACCCATCGGCGATGGCGGCACCTTCTGCGGAGTGGCCGACCTGGCCGACAAATACGGGCTGGTGCCCAGCGAGGTGATGCCCGAATCCTTCTCCACTGACAACACCCAGAAGGCCCGCCAGCTCATCAGCTCCAAGCTGCGCGAATACGGACTGCAATTGCGTGAGATGGTGCAGAAGGGCAAGAAGACGGCTGCACTCGAGAAAGCCAAGGTGCGCATGCTATGCCAGATTTACCACATGCTGCAGTACACCATAGGCAATCCACCCCAGAAGTTTACCTATGCCTTCAAGAACGCAAAGGGAGAAGCCGTGGGCGAGCCCCGGGAGTACACCCCCCTCACGTTCTACAAGGAGGTCATGGCAGGCCAGCAGCTGAACGGCACCTTCGTCATGGTGATGAACGACCCGCGCCGTGACTATTACAAGACCTACGAGGTGGAGCTGGACCGCCACACCTACGACGGTCACAACTGGAAGTACGTCAACCTGCCGATGGACGACATTGAGGAGCTGGCCATCAGCACCCTGCGTGCTGGCCACAAGCTGTACAGCTCGTACGACGTGGGCAAGCAGCTCGACCGCAAGCGCGGTTTTGCCGACACCGCGAATTTCGACTACGCCTCGCTCTTCTCCACCAACTTCCCCATGACCAAGGCCGAGCGCATCAGCACCTTCGACAGCGGCTCCACCCATGCCATGACGCTCACCGCCGTCGACCTCGACCGCAAGGGGAGAGCCACCAAGTGGAAGGTAGAGAACTCCTGGGGTGCCGACTGGGGGCAGAAGGGCTGTCTCATTATGACCGACCGCTGGTTCCGCGAATACATGTTCCGCCTGGTGGTGCCCAGCCAGTACGTGCCAGAGCGGGTGATGAAAGCCTATCAGCAGACGCCCATCACGGTCATGCCCGAAGACCCCCTCTTCCTGCCCGACGAATAATCTCCTTCCCCCTTAGCCATTCTGCAACAATGAGACAGCTGCTTGTCTGTTTAGCCGCCATCCTCCTCCTCTGCTGGGTCAGCCCGTCGCAGGCCCAGCAGAGCCTGTTCCCCATGGACGGCAGTCCTCTTTATCCAGGCCTCCATGCTACCCTGTCAGCCTCGGTCACCGTCGGTCCCTCAGGCTCAGGCTTCTCCCATGGGCTTTCCATTGCCTATGCCGACTCCATCATGTCGCGCCTCACCTATACCATCGGCGGTTACTATCGCCATCACCACTGGCTGGGCCATGGCTATAGTGATGCAGGTCTGACGGCCATGCTCAACTATCGTTTTGACCAGCGCTGGGAGGGCACCCTCTATGTGCAGAAAAGCCTGGAGCAGCCCCGTGCGCCCCGCATGCCCTTCTGGGTTCGTGAGGAGATGGCCGACAAGATAGGTGCCGAGGTACGCTATCACTTCAGCCCCTCCTTCACCATGGGCGTCAGCGTCTGGCGCATGTCTTATCCCTCTTTCCCCCATCCGCTTGGGCATAGTGTCTATTGATAAAGTATCGCGCACGCGCGCGTAAATATACGCGCGAGACAAGGTGCTACAAGTGCTACTGGAGCTGATAATTAGTTGACAATAAAGTACTTACGGGTGCATATTCTTCGAGAGTTCGTGCTACCGAAAGTGCTACAGGTGCTACCGACTCCAAAAAGTCGGCCCCGCACGAAAAAATGGCGTTGACTTTTTACAAAAAGTCGGCGCCGTTTTCAAAAAAGTCGGCGCCGTTTTGAAAAATGGCGGCGCCCCATTGGAAAAAGTCGGCGCCCTTTTGTGAAATAGTGAATGAGACATAGAGAAAAGTCGAACGTGATTTTTCTCTATGTCTCATTTTGCACAAAAAGTCTATATTGTGCAGGTGCATATCCATTGGCCTCAGTAGCATTTCGGGTAGCATCTCCCAAACCGCTTCGTGCACCCGGAAACCATTGTTTTTCAAATAGTTATAAAGGCCAGTAGCACTTGTAGCACTTTCATTCGCTTCATATTATGCGCACGCACGCGCGTAGCAGCTTTATTCTCTATACAGGAAGGGATGATACTCTTTAGAAAGCCACGCCCAGACCCAGTGAGAACGCAAACTTGCCTATGAAATCATCCAGTTCCTTTTTTGTTGACACCCGGTACTGGATGGTCCCCCGCACCGCAAAGAAGCTATATTTCAGTGTGATACCCGCCACGGGCGACACGGCAAATGCCAGGTTCTTATGTCTCCACTCATCCTCATATTTGACAGGAGGTTCTTTCAACGACAGGTCATCGCCCATCTTGCTTTTGTCGAGTAGCGAAAACTCCTCAGGCCCGTAGCCCTTCTTTGGATAAGCCTTCTCGTTATATTGTCCATAATACAATTTTCCAGTAAAGCCTGGGCCGATGTGGACCCACACTGGGCTGGCAATCTTTACCGTCCAGCCAAAAGCCATGTTCATCTCAGGGAATTTCTGGTCTCCATATTTGCAGTCGCTGCGTAAAGCGTTGAGTACCTTGTCGTTGAGTGAGAACATGAAGAAGCCACCAACCCTACCCCTTTTCATGTGGTACTTACCATAGTGAATGCCTATCGGTGTGTCCTTTGACCATTCATAGCTGAACACCCTGGCATGGGTTTTCTTTGCATTGAGCAGCGACTTGATGGCATTGATCCTTTCCGTTGCAGCATACTGCTTGCTGCAACCTTTTGCAACGATGCGCTGATAGAGTTCCAGCGCCTTGTTCATCTCCTTCTCCATGAAATAGTTCTCGGCCTGAAGGAACACCGTCTCGCACTCCTCGCCGAAGCTCTTCCGACTCATCTCGTCGCGCCGGGCCGCATAGGTGTCGTAGGGGTTCAGGGCCACCACCTCCTCATAGTGCTTGGCGGCTTCCAAATAGTCCAGCAGCCGGAAAGCCTCATCAGCCTTCTGCCTATGGTAGATGATAGAGTCCACAATGGCTATGTTCTGGATATTCTCTATGCTGTCGGTATCTGAACAATCACTGGCCAGTAGGAACTGGTTGCGAGCTTCCTGGTAGTTCATGTTGCGCAGTTCAAGCACGCCCTTGTTTCGGTGCTCTCGGTAGCATCCTGCATCGACCAGCGCATCAGGGTCGGTGATGTGGAGCGTGATGAGCTGCTTGGGCTTCAGTTCAAAGTCATATCGCAATGGCTGATAACCTCTGGCCGATATGGTCAGTGCCCTGCCCCTATAGCGGGAGCCGGTGGGGAACTCAATGAAATAAATGTTGTCCGAGCCATCCTGCTCCACCTTGTAGGGCTCAGCCGATTTGTCCATCGTCGACGAGAAAGTGAGGCTTATTGACTGATGACATCTGATCATCACTGCTCCTTCGTTGTCAAAGCTGCTGTAGATGTCATTGGGCTGCGACACATCCTTCAGTTCCAGCCGTCCCTGAGCTTTTACTGTGCTGACGGCCCCAAGGAGAATAAGGGCCAATAAGATTTTGTTTTTCATATTTAAGTATTATTACTGTTATCTGACAATGTTGAATGAGCCGAGGTGGAACACCTCCTCGCGCTTGGTGACCACTTCACCTTTGTTGTTTTTGTAAGGCTGCCAAGTGCGAACCTGTATGAGTGGATTGTCGGTGTCGTGGAAATCAACCATCAGGAACAGGTATCCCTCATCGCTGTATCCGCTGGAATGCCAGTACTGTTTGAGCGTCACGCCATAAACGTCATCGTACTTTGGATGCTGGACAATCTCAATGTCTTCAAACTTCACGTTCAGGTATTTCACACTCTTGAATATATTCTGAAGGCGTCGCAAATATTCTTGCTTAGTGTGCTTGATATAGACCACCTTGCTTTCAAGACGTGACATGCGATCGGTGTCACTGTTCACTTTTTCCAGCAACACTTTTCCGGTAATGATTAATGCTTTGTCACTGAACACACTGTTAATCAGCTTCAGGTCACGTCGGTTGTAGGCGGTGCGGAAGTTCTCCACGAAATTGATGATGATTTGCCTGCGGGCATAATCTAAATCCGAAGTCTTCTCAGCCATGAGTTCTTCGTATCGGTGCAGGTCGATAGAAATAGAGACATTGTTGATGATGCCTTGGGGAGTGAAGTCAACAGTCAGTTCCTGTCTGCGTTCATTCTCGTCAGCCTCCACCATGTCTATGGGGATGCCTCTCACTTGATAACCTGTTGAGGTATGCAGGCAGCGACATTTAAGATTCATGGGAGGACAAGTCATGGCGCTGCTTTTCCAGATTAGTTTCACGTCGTCAATGGCATCGGAAGTCATGTAGTCTTTCGAAAGCTTGACATTCTTGGCCCCGGCATCAGCTGCTTTCTGGAAATCGTCAACCATGTTCATCAGACTTTCTTCCATGACAAGTCTCAGTTCCTCATTGTCAAGGCCTTCAACAATCTTTATACTGGTTCCAGAAGCTGCCAGACCTGTGACTGTCCATAGTGAAAGAATAAGCAGCATGCAGCTTTTCCTGAGTAGTTTTAATTGATACATAGTTTTGATATTACTTTTTTGTAGTCAGTTGTTATTATTTACTAAATAGTGACTTGATATTTCCTTGGGGAATGTTTGTGTATAGGTCACCTTCCAAGGTGCTGTCTTCTACCATAATCTTGGAGGTTGGGATGTTCAGCCGTAGCAGGTGTATAAAGTCCTGTTTGGGATGGTGCATGACCAGAATAGCCTCCAGCTGCAGGGCATCAATGGAAGTGACGCTACAATAGGTTTCCATGTTGCGCGACAAAGCATCGAACAAGTTTTGCATGGGCATCATGATGCGTGGCACCTTGCCCCCATAAAGATGGTGGTGGAGCAGCAGCTGGTGCCTGTTGTTCTCAATGCGATTCAGGAGCAGATTGGTCATGGTCTCAAGCGGGTAGGCTCCATCATTTAGGACTACCCATTTGCCGTTTGTGTCATTCTTTACGTAGAAGCTGGAGTTGAGCGAGGCTATCTGATAGCTCTTCCCACGTACCAGGCAGATGCCCTTTTCGCGTGTGGGCTGCAACAGGCTGTCGCTGATGACCAAATCCGGATGCCAGTTCTGAGTCATGGTTGGCTGGCTCAGCATTTCAAACAGGAGGCTGTCGGCCGACGCCTTGTCGCTTCGTTGTGCGCACAGTGACAGGTGCCCTGCGGTGAAGATGGCCAAAAGTGTAATTATCTTCTTCATAAGCAATTAGTAAACATGATAAAAGTTTCGCTTCAGTCCTAGCTTCAGTCTTTGGCCACGCTGCTGTGCCTTGATGGGCGACATGAGAATGCTGAAATCGACAGGCTCTTCAGTTGCCACAAGCAGGAACATTTCGTCAGACGTGCCATTGGTGAAGACAAACGGCTCTGATTTGAATGAGATAGTGCTCAGTGGTGGTACAATCAGATGTGCACACGAAGCTGCTTCGTCAACAGGAAGTACAAGGTATTTATTACCTTGCTTGTCAATGTTCAAAAGGTTCACGTAAAGCAGTTCGTCAGTAGGATTGTTCACCCTGACATAACAGCCCATGTTCTGCTCGGCATGGTCCTTGACGGTCAGTCCTGATTCGCACGACACCAGCTCAAAGCTGACATCCATGTCAGTGGCCATTTCATTGTTGGGGTCGCCTAGCATCTGTTCTGTATTCTTGTCAGCCGACTGAATGGCGTCGATGATGCGTCTGAGGAGCATGGAGTCAGACGAGGTGGCTCTGTACGACATGGCTGTCACCTGCATATACGTGTCGGGGTGTGACATCTTTTGACTGCTTTCCGAGAACAGCTGTTTCACAATGAAGCTCATGTACTGCTTTGATACGCTCTTGGCGTGGCTCTTGACCATCTCCACCAGCTCGTCCACCCTGTGTTTGCCAGTGCTGGTAAACGAATACATCTTGTTGTTGTGCTGGTCAAGCACAATGACAGCGCTCTCACGTTCAATCAAGATACTCGACTGTGCTTCCAGTTCCATCCTGGGAGTCAGTGCCACCATCTGCTTGCCTTTCTGCAGTTTGGCATCACCTGTGACTGAGTACACCGTATAGCTTTGAGCATACAGCGCTACCACTGCCCCGAGCATGATCAGTAGACTGGCAATTCTCTGTTTCATAGCTTATTCCCCTTTATTATTTATTCTTTCCTACTCATATATAAACAATGTGAAGTGCTCCAGACCTCCAACGTTCTTGAATATAGGAGCCTGTTTGCCTTCGGTCATTTTCTTCACTTCTGAATACACATAGCTCTCCAGGTCGTGCGTTGAAAGTCCCTCGTCAGTGGGCGCGTGCCGGGCTGCACCATGAAAAGCCTCTACCAGGGCCTTCGTGAACGCACCGTTTTTCCAGTTGGGACCTTCTTTCGACTTGGTGTCGCTGGCACTCGAAGCGTAGAACATCATTCCGTTCTTGGTGCGCCGCAGCTGCTCAATGAAATGGTTGAGCGCTGCCGAGCGTCCACCCTCGAAAAGAGCTGACGAGTAGCAGGCATCAGCGAAGACGATAAACTTCCCGTCGATGTCTTCTGCCATCTTCCTGAACTCATCGGCGCTGAAGCAGTCCCACAGGCGCTTGGGGCTGCTGCCGTAGGGCATGAAGTAGAAGCGGTCCTTCTCATCGCGTATGCCATGGCCGGCATAATAGAAGATGCAGACATCCGTGGGTCTGCTTTCCTGCCTCAGCCACTCCAAGGCCTCGAAAATGTCTCCGCGTGTGGCTTCACTGTCGCAGAGCGTCTTCACCTGAACGTCAGCATAGGGCAGTCCTTTCTTCGACATCAGGGCTTCCGAGAAATCGGTGGCATCTTTGCAAGTGAATTTCAGATTGGGCATGTCGGGGTCGTCGTAGGTTCCCACTCCTATGCATACGGCATAAAGCCTTGGCAAGTCCTGTTGTACAACGTTTTCACGAATAAGCCGTATGGTTGTGGGCACGCTGTTTCCGTTCTTGTTCTGGGCATACATCATGACGGTGCAGTCATGATTGGGAAGATCCACTTCAATAATGTTGGGTTTCCTCACGGCCCTCGATGTTGGCTGCTGTTCACCGTCGACCAGCACGGTTAGTTCCGTCTCGTTTTCCAGTCCGCCTGCCATCAGCTGGTACATAATGGGAAGTCTGTCAGTATGAAACATGGACTGGTCTTCAGGATAGAGGATTTTTACCACAGGAACAGCAGAGGTGATGGCATGATGGGTTTCCGTTTCTTTTGTCTCATTCTGCAGAGTCTCATCCTGCGGCGCCTTGTTCAGCTGGGCCTTGCCTTCTTGTTCTTTCTGCAATTCAAGCATCTTGGGCGAGATAATGACCCGAGGCTTGGGCATCGAGTTATCTGAAGCAGTCTTCTGCTGCACTTGCTGCGTCTCCACATCCTTTTCCGTGGTGGGTTCCTTCGTTTCCTCTTTCAGGGCGATGGGGTCTTCAGGTTCTTTTGTCACCTCTGGTGTGACAGGAACTTCTGCCTCTTTCGCCTCCTCTTCAGGAGTGACTGGCTTAACAGCCTCTTTCTTGGTACCATCAGCAAATTCTATCTCAATATCGTCGGCAAACTGCACTTCCAGGGTGCTTTCTGATTCATGGGGGGTGTGTTGGGCTGTTTCTGTTTCAGGAACCTGGCTTTTCGAGTCATCATTCTTAGGAGTCCCGCTCATCGTTGCATCCGTATCTTTTCCGTCAGCCAGTTCCTTCCAATACTTTGCTTTCGACTCGTCCTGCCCAACCAGGACACCTTTCTGATAGCACTCTGCCAGTGTGCGCTGAGCGTCCTTATATCCACCCTTGGCTGATGCTGTCAGCAGGTCGAAAGCCTTTTCATAGCTAGTGGGCACGCCATGACCATACATATAGCAATAAGCCAGGTTGTACTCTGCCTTGTGAGAGCCTTGGGCCACAGCTCTTTTATACCACATCACAGCAGAGGCATAGTCCTTGTCCATGCCTTCGCCAGCATAGAAAGCATACCCCAGATAAAGCTGGGCATCAACTATCTTATATTGAGCAGCCTTCAGGTAATAGGCTGCTGCAACGTCGAAATAGCCTTTTTCGTAAGCATTATTTCCTTTCTTCAGCCACTCCATGCCTTCAGCGTCCTGGGCTCTGGCTGGTAGTAGCATGGTCATGAGGCAGGCCAAGGCAATAAGGTGGCAGGCGAATGAGTGTTTATTTGGGTAAAGCATAGATTGACTTGTTGAATATGTTATCATTGGATTTCTTTTGCATGCTGCGCACTATCCAGATGTATATCACGCGTCCCGTTTCTAGCAATGCCAAGGCCACCAGTGGAAGAACCAAAGGGAAGTGGTAGCCTAGCTTGACGAAGCAAATGAATGACAGCCATACCAGCAGCGACACCACTGCAAGGTAGTACAGCTTCAGCCAAAGAGAGTACAGACCTGGTGACCACTTGATAATCTTGTACCCAATGAAAGCCGACAGATAGCATAACAGGAATGTGAGTAGCAGCGACACGGCCATGTTCATCTTCTTTATTTCACCATGCGTCAGGCAGGTGAGCACGGTGAACGCCTGAATCTTCAGTCCCGGCATCTTTCCTATAGGAGTAATATGCATGTCGGCCTCTTCGTTCATGGCGCCCAGCATCACCAGCTTCCCCCGTATCAGCTCCGGATGGCTTTTCACGTCGTCAGGTGTCATCACCGGGAATTCCACATTGCTGTATATCACGGGCCTGACGTTTATGTCGCCCTTCCGGGGTTGCTCGCCACTGAAGCGGCAAGCAGCCAGATAGGGCATTGAGTATACCACAGGTTCTTCAGCTGAGGACTGCTGACACAGGGTGAAATCCCTCACCGTTCCACCAGTATGCTTCTGGTAAACATTGCTATAGCCAAACTGCAAGTCGACGAACGAGGCCATGAAAGAGCGCAGATTGCCTTGGAAGGCATCCGCCTCCGGGTCATAGTCAGTCAGCTTGCAGGCCAGTATCTCGTGGTCTCTTCCCTTCTCTAGAGCAGCCACCAAGTTGGCATCTTCCATCATGTCATAGCTGGGACGTTCAAACATCAGGTCAATGGCCAGCACTCTGGGGCTGCAGGCGTTGATGTCATCAATTGTTTTAGCAATCTGGTCACGCGTATGTAAATCTGTGATGTCAACCAGCACAATGTCAGTGTTCACCTCCTTGTTCTCGCTTTGCTGCATCTCGTAGTACACGTCGGTCATGGTGAAATCGCTCAATGCGCGTGAGAGGGGATTGAATATGCTTAGGTTCAGCGTTATGATGGCGCCCAAGCCAAGAAACAGAGCCAGCATGAGGCACACCAGCAGATGCTCCACATGCAGCACCCCCCATTTCCTCAATTTCCGAAAGATAATACTTGACATAAGGTTAGTATTTTTTCAGTCTCCACTTGATGCATCTTTTAACACCATGGATGCTTGTCGCTGCAAAGGTAATCAAATATTTCTGAATACCCAATTTTTTTAGTGCTATTTTTTTGCACCATGGCATCAAATGAGAACTCCCAGCTCCTCCATCGATTGTTCCACCGCCCCCCTGTCAGAATAGTGCGCAGACAACAACGGGGCGCAAAAGGTTGCCGAACCCCTTGCGCCCTCTAGTCCTGATTGATAAAAAGAGTTATTCTGACTTCATGTATGAGTCCCAGTCGAATGCTACGCGCTCCACTGCCCATTCCACGTTCGTGTCGGTAGCGATGATCATCGGGATGGCACCTGTCTGCGGAAAGTTCACATTTACGGCGGTCTGAGTGGTTGCACTCTGATAGACTTTAATGCTGATGTTGTTAGCGTTCCTGTCCCATCCCGTTACCACAAACTCAGTATCAGGACTCGTCTTGAATGTAGCTTCCGACCCCATCCTGTCAAGGGTCTTGTCGCCGATAGTCAGCTCGAACGGCAGAACACCGCCCAGATGACGGAGGATGGCCTTCTGGCCCTTCAGCGTCTCAGGACCCCACGTGACATGGCCTTGAGAACTTGTTTTCTTCTCCTGGGTATAGGTCTCGAATACATCCACTACGATATCGTTGAAGTCGAAGTCGTCGGTAGCGCCGAGATCCTCAATCATGTAGCGCTTTGAGTACGTCTTTTCCACTTCTGTCACCTCGAATGTGGTGGGAACGTAAGGATCGCCGTAAATCATGAATACCACGTCGTTGTAATCGTGGTCGCTATTTTCTGTGGAGGCGTCCTCACAACCTATAATCATCACCTCAGGATTTTTCCACACCCGGAAGGTTTGTGGGGAGTTCGTCTGCCTTGAACTTATACTCACGCATGTAGTCGTTGATGGAGCTAAGCATCTCACCCTGACGATTATAACCATTGGCAGCCGCAGTAATCTTCAGGTAGAAATACATATTGGCTCCAGCGGGCAGGCCGGTGAAAGTATAGTACTTTGAACGGATAGCAGTAGCATTGGTGCAGTTGTTGCTCGAGTCAAAAGTCTTCAGGTCTGTCCAGTTTGTAGTGTTCCCGCCCTGAACCTGCATGTCCTGCCACTTGCTCCAGACCTTGATGTCCTCGGCTATACCGTCAACATTCTCATTTAAGAAGATAATAGGTAGTTAAAGGGAGATATGCCGCTTTCAGCGGCGAAGATAAAGGGACGTTACTATGACTGCGAAGATTCTGCGGAAAACTATCGTCCTATTATCTCCCTATTATCTCCCTATTATCTCCCTATATCTACAAAGCAAGCGGAGCTTGCTTAAGAAGCGCTCCCTTATCGGACTATGATTTTCTTCCCGTCCACGATGTAGATGCCGCTGTGCAGCGCTGCGGTGGTGTTGGTAAGGCGTCGGCCGCTAAGGTCATAGACGGCTGCTGTGTTGGCTGCGGTGACGGGGCGGATGGCATCGGATGAGGGGTCGAGCTCTAATGAGATGTTCTTCACGTTACCGGTGTACTGTCCGCGGGCGCTCTGCCACGTCATGGTGAGCAGCTTCAGGCCAGTGCTGACGCTGGGGATGGTGAGGCTGTAGGTGCGGTACTTCTGCCAGTCGCCCGTATTGCTGACGCTGAGTGTGTGCTGCAACTCATGGCGACCTGTGGCTTCGTCGGTGAGCAGCAGCTGCAACTTGAAGTCGCTGCGGGTGGTGGCAGCGTCGAGCTGCAGTCGGTAGGCGCCTGCCTGCCTGCTGTTCAGGCGGAACAAGGCCTGGTCGCCATGGCTGAAGCTGTCGAACGACTTGTTCAGTACCTTGGCAGCCTGGCGTCCTGTGGGGTCGGTGATGATCTCGGCCTTGTCGGGGTCCAGGAGAGGGGTGGGGATGCTGATGGCGCCCGTGAGGTCGTCGTCACTGGCTTCCTCGATGTAGCCCTCGGGCTGCCCGCCCTGGTTCTGTGCCAGGGTGATGTGGTCAACGAGAGCGTTCAGATAGTTCTCCAGGCGGGTGTATCCCTGCAGGTCCTTCAGGGTGCCATCGGCTGGGTTGCTGGGGTCCAGGCCGTGGGCGGCTTCCCATTCGTCGGGCATGCCGTCGCCGTCGGTGTCGGTGGGAGCCGGAGTGGCTTGTAGCTGCGGCCAGGGGGTCCAGCTGGCGTCGGCGTCGGCGGGCTTCAGGTCGTAGGGCGTGTCGATGATGCCAGGCCAGTCGCCGCTGCCCTGTCCGGTGTAGGTGGCGCGGCGCAGGCGGACGTCGCTGACCACGATGGAGTCGACCCAGTCGCGATGGAGCGAGGCGCCGGCATGGCTGAGCACGCGCTCGTAGGCCTGCTGAGGGGTGTGGGTGGTGACGCGCATGAAGGGCAGTGGCTGGCTGAGCCGCATGGTGTCGCGGGTGGTGGCGGTGTAGCCCCAGTTGTCGGCGGCTATCTGGGGGTAGATGCCCATTTCCCAGTTTTTCTGCTTGAGCAGGGGGTGGTCGGGGTTCTCGTTGCCGTCGACGTAGTATTTGCCCCAGATGTGGTAGCTGCCGTCGCCCTCTTTCGACGTGACGCCCAGCCCGCAGATGCGATAGGCCAGTGCGGCCCTCGAGCCGGCTGAGCGCCCGTCAGTGGCGGGTCCGGGCTTGTAGTAGTTGTTCACCATGTTGATTTTCATGCCCTCACCGCCGTAGCAGCCGTTGCCGGCCCAGTTGTAGATGACGTTGTTGCGATAGTCGGTGGTGTCCTGCTGCACGTAGGTGGGGCGGTTACCGAAGCGTGGCGTGCGTGAGTCGTGGTGGGCAATGAGGTTGTGGTGGTAGGAGGCGCCCTTGCCGCCCCAGTTGCCGCCGTAGCCGTGGGCGCTCTTGGCGTGGGTGCTGTTGCGCAGGCTCTGGCTGACGATGCACCACTGCACGGTCATGTGCTCATTGCCATAGACGGAGCAGCATTCGTCCACGCTCCATGAGATGGAGCAGTGGTCCACGATGATGTTACGGCCGTCCATGCCTCCCAGTCCGTCGGGCTCGCCCTGGCTGGTGTCGCCAGGTCGGAAGCGCAGGTAGCGCAGTATGACGTTGGGTGCAGCGATGACGAAGTCCCAGTCAGCCACGCAGATGCCGTCGCCGGGTGCTGTCTGTCCGGCAATGGTGACGTTGCCGTTGCGCAGCTTCAGCTGGCTCTTCAGGTGTATGGTGCCGCTGACGTCGAAGACGATGGTGCGCGTGCCGCTCTGCTCGCAGGCCCAGCGCAGTGAGCCTGTGCCCGAGTCGTTCAGGTTGGTGACGTGGTATACCTTTCCGCCGCGGCCTCCGGTGACGTAGCGCCCGTAGCCCTCAGCACCGGGGAAGGCGGGTGTCTTCTCGCGGGCTTCGGTGGGCTGGGGGGCTGTCACGGTGGCAGCCGCTCTGCTCATGCCGCCCATGGCGTTGACGCCGTGCACGCTGTAGGTGGCTCCTGCCTGGATGGTGTCGAGCGCAAGGCTGGTGGCGGTGGTGCAGGCCAGGTACTGCCCGTCCTTCTGAACGACGTAGCAGCGGGCGCCGGTCAGGGCCTGCCACTGCAGCTGTCCGTCCTGAGTGAGGGTGAGCTGCTGGGGAGCCGTGAGCTGGCGTGTCAGGGCAGCGGCATCCCAGGCGTCAGGTCCGCAGAGCACGCGGCGGCTGGTGTAGAGCTGCGCTTCCTGGTCGGTGAGCACGGGCTTGTAGTGGTTGGTGCTCGACGGTGAGTTGCCTCGGTGGCTCAGGTCGAGAGGCTGTCCGTCCTTGTTCATGGAATTGTACTCATAGAAGTGTGTGGGCACGTCGCTCATGCCCGCCCAGCCCACGGTGCTGGGTGTCACCTCCATGGTGGTGTTCAGGTAGTAGGTGCGCGGCTCGTTGTGCCAGGGCCGCCCCAGACTGTAGCTGCCGTTGGTGACCAGGGGTGCATTGGGGGCGGCCTTGATGGTGCATTGGTTGAACACCATGCCCCAGCGCTGTGCCTCGTTGGTGGCTGGGGCGGTGATGACGTTGCCGCCGCGGTTCTCAATGACCAGGTCGCAGTGCTGGAAGAAGTTGTCGCCGCCGCTGTAGATGTAGTCCACGGTGCCGCAGATGACGCAGTCCTCATGATAGGCCCGGTGTCCGCAGAGGTAGGTGTCCTGCTGCCCCTCTAGTGCCACGCGCTTCATGACCATCTTCTCGGCCGTTGACCAGACGGCCAGCACGCGGCCGTAGAACTGACCGGTGCGCCAATGCGAGGTGCGCAGCGTCAGGTCTTGCATATACAGGCCGCCAGCCTCCACCTTGAGCATGGCCGAGCCGTGGCCGTCCTCCTT
>CAMNJH010000044.1 GCA_946541275.1 uncultured Prevotellaceae bacterium | reverse complement strand
TTTTAGGTTTTTAGTTATTGGTAAAAGAAAGTTTTCAACTGCGGATAACAGGTGGTCGCTGTGAAGCTCCCATTTAAACTTTCGAATTTTTAGTCCTACGTGGGCTAAAATTTCTTTAAGAGAAAAGGATTTTTAGTTAAACATAGGCTTGTAAGTGCTGCGGCTCGTGAGGGTCGCAGCATTTCGTCTTCATATAGCTTCAGGACCGTTCCAGCAACACAGTGGCGTAGGCCGAGATACCTTCCTGCCGGCCCGTGAAGCCCAGTTTCTCGGTGGTGGTAGCCTTGATGCTAATCTGGTCGGGGTCGCAACCAATGACCTGAGCCATGCACTGTTGCATCTGCGGAATGTGGGGATTCATCTTGGGCCGCTCAGCACAGATGGTAGCATCAATATTGCCCAACTGGTAGCCCTTGGTGGCTATCAGCTCAATGGTCTTCTTCAGAATAATCTTGCTGTCCATGCCTTCGGTCTCGGCACTGGTGTCAGGGAAGTGGTAGCCTATATCGCGCATGTTCGCTGCACCGAGCAGGGCATCGCAGATGGCATGTATGAGCACGTCGGCATCGCTGTGCCCAAGCAACCCCAGGGAATACTCAAGCTTAATCCCCCCTATCCATAGCTCGCGGTCAGGAACCAGACGGTGAACATCGTAGCCGAAGCCGACACGATACCCACCCCCTACCCTTGCGCAGGGTTGGGGAGCCTGACTAGATTTGGGATCTTTGACATGCGCTTCTGTACCAGCAGTGGTATCCATAGCAGCGTCAGCCGTCTCATCTTGACATTTCATAGAAATAAGTGTATAATGGTCTATTTCCTAAACAAATCCTTTATCCCATCCATATCGAAGGCCAAGGTAAAACGGAGCGTTTGGTCCAGAGGATTGGTCTGGGCTGTGGAGATGACATAACCCACATCGAGTGAAAAGACGCTCATGCGGAAGCCGCCACCCACGGTGAAATACTTGCGGTTGCCCTTTGACTGCGATTCATGATGATAGCCGGCGCGCAAAGAGAACTGATCGTGGTACACATACTCGGCACCCACACTCCACTGCACCTCCTCCATTTCTTCCTTGAAGCCACCAGGGGCATCGCTAAAGCTGTCGAACATTCCCTTGATGCTGCTGATGTCGCTATACTCACGACGCACGCGGTCCTGATAGTCACTGTTCGACTCGTCCACGCCCTGCCGGGGCACGGTGGGCACAAGCAGCTTGTTGGCATCGGCGGCCAGGGTGAAGCGGTTGTACTCGTCCACAGGAATCATCAGCGAGGCGCCCAGACGCAAGTTGGCGGGAATGAACTGGCTCTCCTCATCGCCATAGAAGGATATCTTGCTACCTAGATTGGTCAGCGTAGCGCCCAGACCCAACTGGCATTCACGCGAACCCAGCATGACATAGTTATTATAATAGAGGGCAATGTCGGCAGCGAAGGCCGATGCAGGCTTGGAGTCCTCAGAATAGTCATAGCGCAGGTCGCTGTAAATCCATCGCAGGCCTACACCCATGGAAAAGGTCTCACTCAACATGCGTGAGTAGGCCACGTCGAACGACATCTCATAGGGATTGACGGTCATGTCGCTCTCGTCGGCCGTAAAAACTTCGCCCAAAGAGAAATAGCGCAGCGAACCACTGAGAGCGCCATAGTCGCCCACGCGGTAGTAACCTGCCACATAGGCCAGGTCGATATCGTTCACCAGCTGGCGCAGCCACGGCGTGTAGTTCAGTGCTATGCCTGCTCGGCTGATGCAGAAAGGGTACTTGGCCAGGTTCCAGTACTGCGAGTTGACATCAGGATCGGTGGCGGCGCCTACGTCGCCCATACCGGCAGCGCGTGCATCGGGAGCAATGGTCTGCGATATGACAGCATGCTCCACAGGGTTGAACGTTGTGGTTTTGTAGTCGTCAGCCCAAGCGCCAGCGGAGGTCAGCAACCCAACGGCCGCGGCGAGCACTTTGAGGGAAGAATTCTTTTTCATCGTTATTATAGAACGTAGGCGGGGCCTAATTATTGCCTTTCTTCAGTATTTTCTTGACTTTTCCATCGGCAAAGCGCATCAGGAGCAACCCGGCGCGTGGCGTCGAGACTTGCCGGCCCTGCAAATCATAGGCTTGCCCCTGGGCACTCCGTCCATTAGCCAGGCTGCCTGACTCCATCGTGTCTATCCCCGTGGGACTGAGCACACTGCCCACGACAAACGACTGACTGACGGCTGACGAGTTGTTGAGCACGTCCCAAGCACGGAAAAGCAGCTCATGCTGCCCCTCATCCAGTTGGGGAAGCGTGAAATCGATGATGCCACTACGGAAGTCGCCAAAGTGATACTGGAAGTAGCTATTCAAATTGTAGGTATAGCGCTGTAGTCCGTCAATGCACAGCTCCAGGTTGTGACCTATGCCACTGCCCGAGGCATTGATGCCATCCTCATCGGCGAGTTCCACGTGCATGTGGGGTTGCGAAGTGAGCAGATGGCCTTCGGCCGACGTGGGGATGTCGAGGCGCAGACTGATAGAAGGTCCCTCACCGTTGACGTCATAGGTGTCGGCGCTCTTCATGACGAAGCTTTGGTCACTTCCATGGGCTATGAGGCGCCTGTCATTGCTCACGGCATGTAGCAGGAACAGACCAGGATCATCGGAATAACTGATATCTTTGGGCAGGACAAAGGTGACGACAAACTTTCCGTTGCGCACGCTGTCACTTCCCACGAACAGGGTGCCCGGCCGGTCTCTGTAGACCAACGGGCGCTTGGGCATCTCGTCTTCCGACAAGGGATTCATGCGACACTGGATGGTCTGTTCGGCATCTTTCACTGTCAGTGTCACAACACCGTTGAAGTCATCGTGGTCCTCCACATGCCCCTGCACCGTGGCCATCAGCCCAGCGGTGAGCTCCTGCAAGCCTTCATCTACAGGATGTCCGTTGATGCTGTCCACCACAATGCTGGCAGTGGGGAACGGCAGACTGAGAGCTGGATCGCCCAGCAGGACATAGTGCAGTTTGTTGATGCCCGCCTGCTGCAAGGTCTTGCTGCCTTGCACCTGGTCGTTCTTGGCCATACGTACGGCCTCACCGATGGGGTTGCGCTGCCCGTTGTGGTCCAGGCTCAACACATGGGTAGTGAACGCCCGGTTCATGGCACGGTTATGGAGTGCATAGACGGTTCGCGTGGTGCCCAGGAAGGCAATGGCCCCGCCGTAGGGATTAAACATGGCCTGCTCGCCAATGTTCTCCTCATGGCCATCGAAGGGCGAGACATCGCATGAGGCCGTGAACCACAGGGGGTAGTGCACGGATACAGAGTCCTTGAAATCGGGCAGTGTGACCACATACTCGTGCGAGAGCATGAAGGTGGCGCCATGGCCACTGTAGTTCATCAGCAGTGCCCCCTCACGCATCTGCTGTCGTATCAGGTTGGTCACGTCAGGATAGGCATAGCCCCTGACCGACGACGTGCGCTGGTAGGCATCCCAGTAGATTTTCTTCAAATGGTAGGCGGGCCACTGGTCAGCCACAATGCTGGCCACGGTCTCGGCATCGTTCATGTGCATATTGGCATTACCGTCGTCGCCCATGAAGCAGATAGTGTTCTGCCAGGTGCCGGCATGCTCGTTCAGGCGGTAACTGTAGGCCTTGTCCACCAGCACACGGGCCTCTTCGGGCGTGCGGGCAGGGAAACGGCCAATAGCCACATCGCCCTTATCAGTCTTCACCAGGTCGCCACCTTCGCCTTCGTCCAGCATGCCAAAGAAATCATCACTGACGTAGCAGGCCGTCTCACTCATGGAGTTCTCGCTTTCATAGCACAGCAGCAAGTCATCGGGATTAAGCTGACTGAAGTCGCTCGTAAGCCGGCGATTGTCATAGACTCCGTCGCCGAAGAGAAGCAGGTAGCGGGGCATGTCGGCTGGGGTCTCGGCACGGTCGTAAAGCATCTTCAGATAGCGACGATAAGCATTGGCATCGGGAGTGCCGCTGCTAAACTCATTGTACAGCTCGTCTGCCTTCACCACACGCACGCGCAGGGAGTCATAGGTTGCGTGCAGCTGAGCCAGTCGCTCAGCCTGTTCTTGCAGTTTCCCTGATGGGGGGATAATGATAATCATATCAGCCGCCTCGTCGGCATGGCGATTCTGCGGCGCCACGTTGCCTACTACGTCGGGCTCGGGTAGCTGGGCATGCAAGAAGTCGGGCTTTGGCCGCGGCTCCAGGAAGGTCATCTCAATATTGTCCAGCCGCATGTCAGCCCCTGAGAGCTGGCGAATGGTGACCACAGCAGTATCAGCTGGGAGGCCCGACACATTGTAGCTCCATACGTCGACGGCTGCCTTGCTGTAGCTGTCCAGGTATTGTTTCTTGCCTATGCCGGTGGTGGTCTGCTCGTCAATCAGAATCTCGCCTACTTGCAAATCGCCCACCGACACTGTGGCTTTACAATAGCCTTTATACGACATGGTGACCGTCAGCTTGCCCTGGCTGCGTCCATGAGTGGGCAGCTTGTAACTGCGGGCCACATTCTGGCCGAACAATCGGCGGTCATAAAGGTTGCGCCCGCCGTGATACCAGGCAAAGTCGTCCACTTCGTAAAGGGTATGATAGTCGTTGGCAGAAGGATAATAGGTGCCAAGGAAGCCAGCTTCATCCAGCATCAGAGGGGCATCGTCGCCACTGTCAGTGAGCAGATAACAGCCCACTCTGGAATAGTAATTGCAGGTGCGGTGAACAGACACGGCCGATTCCCAGTTGATCGGGCCCACCCCATAGAACAACCGACGCTGGCCAACCATGCAGGTGGGCAACTGTGGCAACCCGTCAGTAGCGGCCAGATAGTTGGCAGTCAGCGCCTCTGGCTGCAAGGCGCCCCCATAGCCATAAATCTTAACCCGCTGCGGATCTGTAAAGCCAGCGGCACGCAGCAAGGAGTCGGTGAGCTGATAAAAGCCTGTAGTGGGCACGCTGATCTTCACCCAGCGCCCTTCTGAGAGATGGGTTCGGCGGTCGGGCTCATCGCCAGATGCCAAAAGAGGGCTATGAACTGCAGGTGTAGTGAGATGGTTTTTCTCCTTGGCTACCACCGACAGTTTGAAACGCTGTATCTTCAGATTCTTGCCATCGCGACGCAGCAGGGGTACGAAGGAGGCATAAAGACTCCCTACCCGGCGCGACACGCCAAGATAGCTATTCACATCTGGCCACTCAGGCAATGACTGACCTGTGATTTTCTTATAGCGACGCACCTCGCTACGCTTCATGGGCACAAAGTCAGGATATTCAATGGTCACCTCGTAAGTGGAATCGGCATAGGCGGGTCCCAATTCCTTGACGAATGTGAACTGCGGCAGCACGGAGTCAATCTTCAACTGGTCAGCCTGAAGCAAGAAATACTGCTGTGCTGATGCCCGCAGCATGCAGCACAGGAGCAGCAGGAGCAGGAAATATGTTCGGCGGTACATAAATTAGCGGTTACTGAGTACAATGAGTTTTTGCGACTGTGATGCTTTCTTGCTGCCGTCGCAACTGATGAGTACGCGATAGAGGTAGACACCCGTCTGCAGCCGACCTCCATTGCTGGTGGTCAGATCCCAGTCGAGCGTATAGGTATTGTCTGTGGAGACGCCTGTCTCCGTCTTGGCCCAGAGCATCCGGCCAGAGGCATCGAAGATTTCCAACGTCACATCCATCTGGCTGCCCGTGCGGTCATGATTGATGATGAACGAGGTCGTAGTGGTGGCTGGATTGCGGGTACACTCCACACTGAAGCAGTTAGGCTGCAAGCCGAGCACCACACGGAATTTCAGCTCGGCCACCGACGAGTTGTTCAGCACGTCCCATGCACGGAAAGACAGCTTGTGTTCACCTTCAGCCAAGGCGGGCAGGCTATAGCCCACGGCACCGCTGCGATAGTCGCCAAAGTCATACTGGAAATAGTCGTTCAGGCTGTAGGTCATGGTGGGATCACCATCGACCACCAGTTCCATATCATGGCCCAGACCGCTGCCAGCTGCATTGATACCGTCCTTGTCGGTCAGCTGAGCATAGAAATAGGGAGTACTGTTCACATCGCCGCCATTGACAAAGGCACTGGTATTCAGATAACAGTATATGGAGGGGCCTATGCCGTCGTTGATTACATTGTCGCCAGTGCCCATCGTGAAGGACTCAGTGCGTCCGTGGGCTTTCAGCTGCCTGTCGCTGCTCACGGCATAGACGGTCATCTGGCCCGAGGCATCGCTATAGCTGATGTCCTGCGGCAGCACGAAGGTTTGGGTGAAACGCCCGTTGCGCACGCTATCCTGACCATTATAAACGGTGGTAGGGCGGTCTTTAAAGGTGAATGCCGTTGAGGCGCCGTCAGTTCCCTCATTGTTCAGCCTGCACACGACGCTACGCTCCACATCCTTCAATGTCAGCACGGACACGCCATTGAAATGGTCGGCATCCACATGGCCTGCCACAACAACCTTCTGGCCTGCGCCCAGACGAATAGTGCCATTGCCCACAGCCTGCCCGTTGATACTGTCGATGGTAGCTTTCAGGGTAGGTGTAGCCAGCGTGAGGGCAGGATCGCCCAGGAGTGAATAGTGAAGTTTGTTGATGGGATAGGACTCGTAGCGCTGGTCGTTATCGTTAGTTCTTATGGAGCGCACATCATTCTTGGAGAGTCGTACTGCATCGCCCAATGTGTTGCGTCTCCCATTGGTACTGCCCAGGACAAACTTCAGGAAGGCACAGTTCATGTTCTTATTATCGCCCGTATAGACAGTTCGCGTGGTTCCAAAGAAGGCGATGGCGCCACCACGGGTATTGAGCATGGCAGTTTCGCCAATATTCTCCTCCTGTGCATCGAAGGGCATGATGTCGCAGGAAGCCGTGACCCACAACGGCAGGCGCAGCGAGGTCTGCGCAGCAAAATCCTCAATTCGTACCACCTGCTCATGGCTGATGCAATAAGAAGCGCCATGGCCACAATAGTCCATAACCAGCGCACCAGCCTGCATCTGCTGCTTGATGAGCTGCGTCACGGCAGGATAGTGATAGCCTGTGGAAGAGAGCGTCCGCTCGTAGGCATCCCAGTAGATCTTCTTGATGTTGAACGACGGATGTTCGGCCTCCACGGTGCTCACGGCGGCCTCAGCTTCTTGCATGTGCACGTTTCCGTTGCCATCGTCGCCCATGAAGCAGAGCGTGTTCTGCCAGTCACCGGCATAGACATTGTTGGTGTAATCCACAATCTTGTCGACAAGGATTTTGGCCTCAGCCTCCGAGCGCGCCGTCAGTCGGCCCACACCAACGTCGGTCTTGTCACGCTGTGTCAGGTCGCTGCCTTCGCCATCGTCAAGCAGGCAGAAATAATCGTCGCTGACGTAGCTATCGGTCTCACTGAAGGAGTTCTCGCTTTCATAGCACAACAAGAAGTCGTCAGGCGAATAGCGTCGCCAGTTGGTGGATAGCATCCGATTGTCCCAAGCGCCATCGCCAAAGAGAAGCAGATAGCGGGGCATGTCAGCCTCGGTCTCGGCGCGGTCGTAGAGCATCTTCAGATAACGGCGATAGGCATTGGCATCGGGGGTTCCGCTACTGAACTCATTGAACAGCTCGTCAGCAGGAACAATGTTCACCCGCAGCGAATCGTGCTCTTCATGCAGTCGCTTCAGGCGTTCAGCCTGGGCGAGCGACTTCTGCGTAGTGGGGATGATGATGACCATGTCAACAGGGCCATCGGCATGGTGGTCCTGATTGGTAATGCGATAGACAAACTGCGGTACAGGGAAAGAGGCACTGGCCAGAAGGGGGGCAGGAGCAGGCGTTTCCAAGGTCAGCGCCAGATAGTCCAGGCGCATAGTCCCATCTCCAGCCGTCTGGCGCAGCTTCACGGTGTTATGGTCACGCAACAAGCCACGCAGGGTAAAGGTCTGCACCTTCTCGTAAGCCTTTGAATTCTTGGGAGGCGTACTGGTAATGTTAACGCGTCCTACCACAGAATCGTTCACCATGACGCTGACCACGCCAATGGCGTCATAGCTTACGCGCACGGTCAGGCTGCCATTGGTGCCATGGCCGTCCAGCTCATAGGAGCGGTAGTTTTCCGTGGGGATGGGTGTCGACTCGTAAAGATTGCGCCCACTGTGATACCATGCGTATTCATCGGCCTCATAGAGCGTATGATAGTCATCGGCAGCAGGATAGAAGGAGGACAAGAACTCGGTGCTGTCCACCTGCAGGGGCTCAGCATCGCTCTCGGTCAGAAAGTAACAGCCTACATCGCTGTAGGGATTACGGATACGAGCAACAGAGGTGGCACTCTCCCACCCCACGGGTCCTACGGCATGGAACAATCTGCGCCCGCCCACGGTGCAGGTAGGCACCTCATGCAAGTCATCGGTGTCAGAAAGATAGCTAGCCGTCAGCACTTCGGGTTGCAGGGCGCCGCCATAGCCATAGACCTTCACCTTATTTATATTAGAAAAGCCGCACTGGCGAATCAGGGCATCGGTGAGCTGATAGACGCCCGTAGCGGGAACACTGATCTTGGCCCATTGCCCCGATGAAAGCACAGAGTGGTCAGCATAGCGGCGGGACTCACCAGAAAGCCTGGACTGTCCAGAAGTTCTGGAAAGGCTTGGCTGACAAGGACTTGCCGTAACCTTCAGGCGGAAGCTGACCAGCTTCTGGTATTTGCCATCACGGAACACCAGAGGCACCAGTGATGTGTAGAGTGTAGCCTGACGGCGACTGACACCTATATACTGGTCTATCACGGGCAATTCGGGCAACGGCTCTGAGGTGATGGCCTGATAGCGTGCCACATCCTGCTCCGACATATCCAGGAATTCCGGGTATTCTATAGAAACGCTATAGACAGAATCAGTATAGGCGGAGCCCAAAGGAAACTCATGGAAGTAGACAGGCAACACGCTATCAATTCTAACCTCGGGAGCGGTCAGATTGATGAACTCCTGTGCACCCGTCTTCACAACGGCGCACAACAGCAACAGCACAAGCCAAATTCTTCTCATGTCTACCTATATAACGGAGTAGCACTGCCGTTTATTGTGTCAGCGACAGAAGAAGTCGAGCACCTTGTCTGTGCCTAGGAAGCCCTCCAGATGGTCGCCAATGTGCACTGGCCCCACACCAGCAGGAGTCCCTGTAAAAATCAAGTCGCCCGTCTTCAGTGTGAAGAACCGCGACAGATAGCTAATCAGCTCGTCCACGGAAAACAGCATGTCGGTCTGATGGCCCTGCTGCACGGTGTGTCCGTTCAAGTCGAGATGGAAAGACAAGTCTGTGGCCTTGTCATCGCCCAACTCGCGCCAGTCGCCTATCATAGCCGATCCGTCAAAGCCCTTGCAGATGGCCCAGGGCATGCCCTCGCTGCGCGCCCGTTGCTGTAGGTCGCGTGCGGTGAAGTCAATGCCCACCGTCACAGCATCATAGTAACGGTGGGCAAAGCGCTCGGGAATGCCCTTGCCTAGTCGGCAGATGCGCACCACGAGCTCGGCCTCGTAGTCCACGCGCTCACACCAGTCAGGAATAAAAAAGGGTTTGCCGTTCTTCAGCAGCGCCGAGTCGGCTTTCAGGAATATCACAGGTTCCTGGGGACGATAGGGCCGTCCGTCCAGCTCCTCCGTATGCAGGAGGTAATTCATGCCAACACCAAAAATCTTCATAACAGTCGGCAAAAATACACACTTTTCGGCAAATCACCAAATCTTTTCCCCAAAACCTGAGATATGCGGCCAGAACCAGTTTGTCACTTCACTTCCAGATAGCTCCGCAGTGCCTCCACATAGCCCTCAAAGGCTTTCATCCCTGTGGGTGTGATGCGACAGATGGTGCAGGGCTTCTTGCCCTTGAAAGTCTTCTCCACTTCTATGTAGCCCGCCGCCGATAGCTTGTCAATCTGCACGCTCAAGTTGCCCGCCGTAGCTCCCGTTTGCTCCTTGATGTAGGGGAACTCGGCTTCTTCGGCACTTATGAGCAGCGACACGACGGCCAGTCGCAACTCGGAGTGCAGCAGTGGGTCTAATGGCTTGAACATGGGCTACTTCTGGCGTTTAAGCATCATGCCTGGGAGCAGCAGGCCGATAAATGCAAACAGGGCAATGATGAAACCTGGAATCATGCCCGCCACGATGCCCATGTAGTTGCCATCAGCGAAATTGCCCAGCCAGCCCACCAGCGTCTGTGTCACGTAGAACGACTCCCACACGAAGCCGCCTATGCCACCAATGACGCCACAGACAACCATCCAACGGCTCTTCAGTATATAGCCGTTAATCGTGATGGCCATGCCCATCAGCAGAAGAATGATGCGGAAGGGATGAACCATCAGTCGGAGGTAAACTTCGGTAGTTTCCGTTTGTCTCATCAAGTAGTTATACAGAATTACAAATACAAAGAAGGATAGAGCGAAAATCCCGAATGTCTGCCAGGTCTTGTCCACCATATACCCCACAAAACTGGCCGGCACCTTGGGCTTATTCCTTTTTGCATACCGGTCAGCAAAGTAGATGACTACAGGCAGCACCATATACAGCAGATAGAAATCCATTCGGCCTGTCAGAAAGATGCAAAGCCCGATGAGCAAGGCCATGCCCATTGTGCAGATGCCTGAGACGTAGAGCGATTCCCCCGTATCCTTTGCCACGACCTGGCGGCTGCGGGTGATCTGCTCTGTGATGATTTCCAGACTGCGCTCGGCGGTCATATTGATGTTTTCTTCCATTGTTGTTTCATTTTTAATGATGTTCTACGTTTGTCTTACTACTCTCGGGCCTTGTCCGTGCTCCTGCAGAAAGCGCGTCTTTGGCCATTTGTGTCCGGTTCACGCTGCAAAGATAGACAAGTTTATTTTATAAACCAAATTATTTTGCAAATTTCTCTGCTGCCATGCTGTTTTTTAACATTTTTACAGGAAAAGGAGGTGAGGAATGAGGAGACAGCGCTGGATGATGAGTGTCTGAGAAAAGAGGCAAAAATATTTAGTGCTTTCATCTATGATTAGCAAAATATTTTGTATCTTTGCCGTCAAAACGGAAACATCATGGAAATAAAGATTCAAGACCTGGGCCAAATCAAGAAGGCAGCACGCGAGTTCGTTGGCCAGCTGGGCCAGCATACCGTGTTCGCCTTCTACGGAAAGATGGGGGCTGGGAAGACCACATTCATCAAGAGCATCTGCGAGGAGCTGGGTGTGAAGGATGTCATCACCTCACCCACCTTTGCCATTGTCAACGAATACACGGCGCAGCCCGACGGGCAAACCATCTATCACTTCGACTTCTACCGAATCAAGAAGCTGGAAGAAGTCTACGACATGGGCTATGAGGACTATTTCTACTCTGGCTCCTTGTGCTTCATTGAATGGCCAGAGCTCATAGAAGAGCTGTTGCCCGACGATGCCGTACGCGTCAATATAGCTGAGGCCCCCGACGGCAGCCGCACGGTGACACTACTGACAGGTAACCAATAATATAAGAGGAGAAAGAAGAGATGGCCATCAAAGTGAAATACCGCCGCACCAGCTGCCTGCGCATGAGAATCGTGAAGGATGGCCATGTGCATGTATCAGCGCCTATCGGAACGCCCCGCGAGGAAGTAATTGAATTCATCAACAAAAACAGGGACTGGATAAGAAAAGCGCGACAGGAATACTTCGAACTGCAGGAGAAGAGCGAAGAATTCTACGCGCTGTTGCCCTTGTATGGGTATGGTGATCGCGAACGCTACACAAAAGAACTGAAAGCATTAATAGAGCCCATGGTAGAGCGATACTCCAAAATCATGGGCGTAACCCCTGGCCTCATCTCTTATTATGAGAGCACTACATGTTGGGGAGATTGCCACATCAGGAACGGTGACATCCGTTTCTCATTGTACCTGCTGCTGTTGCCCAAATGGTGCGTGGAGCATGTGGTGGTGCACGAGCTTTGCCATTTGTTGGAGCCCAGCCACAATGCCCATTTCCATGAACTGATGGACAAATACTTCCCCCGCTGGCGGGAAGCCCGAAAGGAAACCCGCCGTGCCGCCCGCCTTGCCAGTGTTGACGATGACTGAACCAGAGAACGGAATGATGAAGAGCCTGCTCACCATTCTTCTGTCAGTCGTCATGCTGATGCCCGCCAAAGCCCAGCCCGTGTCCGTCAGCCAGGGCTACCACACCACCGGGCGCGGTTGCCAGCAGGCTCTGCTGCTGAGGATGGACTTCAAGGACGACAGAGCCATCAGCCGACTGACCTTCCGCTTGAAAGACGATACTCGCCGCAACACCGCCAGCCTGCAGCTGTTTGCCTGCAACGCTGACGAGTTCTATGCAGAGGATGTTGCCACTACTGAGGACCATGGCGGCAATGGCCGCACCTGCCTGGGACGGGCAAAGTCGGCCCAGACGGTGACCTTCACTCTTCCCCCTTCAGCCACGCCATGCCAAGGCGGACGTTTGTGGCTGACGGCCTGTGTGAAAGCCAAGGCCCGACTGGGACAGTCCATCGACGCGGCCCTGACACGCATAGACTACGCTGACGGTACGACCGTGGAGGTGCCCGATTCTATGGGCAATCCTGCCGGCGAAGCCCGCATCTTCGACACCCACAGCCTGGCATTCATCCCTACCACTGACGGATGCCGCTTCTATCGCATACCAGCCATGGTGGTCGACGCCGAGGGACATCTGCTGATAGCTGCCGACCGCCGCTACGACAGCAATGCCGACCTGGGCAACCACCGCATTGACGTGGCCATCAGGAGAAGCACTGACAACGGCCATACCTGGACGGCGCAGCAGCTCATTGCCCAGGGCGACGAGCTAAGCGATGCCCGCTACGGCTACGGTGACCCTGCGCTGGCCGTCACCCCTACTGGCCGCATCATTTGCATCATGGCTGCAGGACGCAACAACTATTTCCACGGCATGCGCCACATGGGCATCACGATGAGCGACGACAACGGGCGGACATGGCTGCCCGTGCGTGAGCTGACCGCAGCGGCTTTCCGCGACGATGCCCACCAGCTGACTGACAGTCTGGGCTTCTGGAGCATCTTCACCACATCAGGCAGAGGACTGACCACTGCCGACGGCACCATCCTGTTCACCACAAACACACTGAGCCGCGCTGGCTCCTATACCTCCGACTGCTACATTCTTTCCTCGCGCGACAATGGCTCAAGCTGGCAGCTGGCCCCCACCCCGGCCTTCACTGGCGGCGACGAGTCGAAGCTGGTGCAGCTGGACAACGACAGCCTGCTCATCTCCGTGCGCCGCCCTGGCGCCCGGGGATTCAACACTGCCGATGCCCAAGCCCGACAGTGGGGACAGCAATGGACCAATGCTGACATCAGCAACGGCAATGCCTGCAATGCTGACATACTGCGCTATGCACCAGGCCTGCTGCTGCACACCTACTTGAAACACCCCACTGACCGGGCCAACCTGATGCTGGCCATGAGCACCGACAACGGCCGCTCCTGGCGCGACATCATGAACATTCAGCCGGGACAGGCCGCCTATTCCACCATGGTACGACTGCCCAATGGCGATGTAGCCATCCTCTTTGAAGATGCATCCTACCACGCGGGCAATGGCTACGCCCTGACCTACGTCACCATCACGAAAAAGCAACTACAAAAGGCTATAAAGTTAAATATACCCGCTTTTTGACAATTATCTGAGGAAAAAGGGCGATATATAAGTTTTTCTTTGTACTTTTGCAGTTCGAAATCAACATCTCAAACAGACTAATTCTATGCGAAAGACATTTTTCCTGGCGGCACTGGCATGCTTTGCACTAGCCGCAACAGCCCAACGCACTCCCACTATGGGCTGGAGTTCATGGAACACGTTTGCACTCAACATCAATGAGGGCCTCATCAAAGGTCAGGCTGATGCCATGCACCAGAACGGTTTGCAAGAGGCAGGCTACCAGTATGTGAACATTGATGACGGCTACTGGGATGGCCGAGGCGAGGCTGGCCGCCTGAGATTGAACGCCAAGCTATTCCCGAACGGTATGAGACCGCTGGTGGACTATATCCACAAGCTTGGGCTGAAGGCTGGCATCTACTCTGACGCCGGCGACAACACCTGTGGCAGCGGCAACCGCCACTCATGGGGCATCGGCGTGGGCTTTGCCGGCCATGAGGAGCAGGACTGCAAGCTCTACTTCATAGACTGGGACTTCGACTTCATCAAGGTTGACTACTGCGGAGGCAACCACATGCGCCTGGACGAGCGCGAACAATATACAAAGATTTCAGATGCCATCAGGAACTGCGGCAAGAAAGACATCGTGTTCAACATGTGCCGCTGGGCCTTCCCCGGCACGTGGGGGGCCGACATCTGCGACAGCTGGCGCACCACGGGCGACATCTACGATGATTGGAAAAGCGTGCGAGGCATCCTGGCCGAGAACCTATACCTCAGTGCCTACTGCCGCGACGGGCACTATAACGACATGGACATGCTCGAAGTGGGGCGCTCCATGTCGCAGGTGGAGGACGAGACTCACTTCGGCATGTGGTGCATCATGTCATCGCCGCTGCTCATTGGCTGCGACACGCGCAACATCCGCCCCGAGTCGCTCCGCCTGCTCTGCAACCGCGACCTCATTGACCTGAACCAGGACCCGCTGCACCTGCAGGCTTACGTGGCCGGCAAGCAGGGTGAATGCTTCATTCTGGTGAAGGACATCAAGAAGCGGCAGGGCAAGGAACGTGCTGTGGCCATCTATAACCCCAGCGACGAAGAACAGGCTGTGGTGCTCGACCCCGCTACCATCGACCTCGGCGGAGCTGTGCAATACTACGATTGCATAGCCCAGACAAACTATATTTACGATAAGAACCCCATATCACTGAATATTCCGGCCCACGGCACCAAGATATTCCGTGCCAAGGGGCAAAAGCGACTGGACCGCAAGGTCTATGAAGCTGAGACGGCATTGCTGCCCGCCTATCAGGAGCTGCGCAACAATCAGGAGAAGAAGTCGGGAATATTCAACGCCAGTGCAGGAGCCAGCGGTGGCTACGTGGCAGCATGGCTGGGCGGACGCCACGACAACGACATTGAGTGGAACGACGTCTATGTGCAGAAGGCTGGCACGCGTCGCATGACCATCACCTACTTCAGCGGCGAGGATCGCACCATGGACCTCACGGTCAACGGTCAGCGCATCACCACGCTGAAAGCCAATTCGGGCGACTGGGGACAGTCAGCCACCATCAGCGTCGACGTAAACCTGAGGAAAGGCACGAACAGCATCCAACTCAGCAACAGCAGCGACTGGATGCCAGACATTGACAAGATGGTGCTGGAATAACGGGAACAGAAAATGCCCATGGGCTCACCATGGGCAAGTGCACGCTCAGGCAGACAGAATCTGCTCAGCGTGCACTTTTGTTTTAATCTGCTTAGGGCCGATAATCTGCTCAATGACCCCTTCTTCGTTGATGATGAAGGTAGTACGCACGGTGCCCATGTATTTGCGTCCATACATGGACTTCTCCTGCCATACGCCAAAGGCCTCAACCAGCTTTTTGTCCACATCGGCTATCAGCGGGAAGTTCAGCTCGTGCTTCTCCTTGAACTTCAGGTGCTGCTTGTCGCTGTCAACGCTCACGCCCACCACGGCATAGCCGGCCTGGGCCAACTCATCACGATGGTCGCGGAAGCTGCATGCCTCGGCCGTGCAGCCACTGGTCAGGTCCTTCGGGTAGAAGTACAGCACCAGCTTTTTACCTTTGAAATCACTCAGCCGCACTTCGCGGCCCTGCTCGTCTTTGCCCAGCAGTTCGGGGGCTTTGTCTCCAATGTTCATGGCGTTCTTGCTTTTGATTTATATGTGCCTGAGGGCTCCCTGGATAGGGAAACACCCAGAACGGCTCTCTTCACTTACTATAACGTCAACACCTCGCAATTATTGTTTCATGGCTGGAGGATGCCCCTACGCGCGCACGCGTAAAAGGGCGCAAAAAAAAGTGCTACAAGTGCTACTGGAGAGGTTATCCTGTTGGCAACCAAGGAGTTGTGGGTGCATTTTCGCTTCTTGTTTGTGCTACCAGAAGTGCTACTGCGAGGTGTCGATTCCGAAAAAAAGGGAGGCGGCCAGTTCTTGAAAAAAGTCAACGAGATTTTTCAAAAAGTCGGCGAGATTTTTCAAAAAGTCAACGAGATTTTTCAAAAAGTCGCCGACTTTTTCCAGTAGCACTTTCGGTAGCAGAATGGTAGCACGAAAAAATAGGAAAAATACACCCGCAATTTTCTGGAACTCAGTGCGAAACGATGCTGGTAGCACTTGTAGCACTTCTTTTCCATTTATATTATATAGCAATTGGCACTAAAACAGGAAGCCTTCATACCCCCAGAAAGTTAAAACGACGAAACGAACGTTAACGAAATGTTAACGCGTTGCTGTGCCAGGGGCTTCTGCATACCTTTGCAACCAACAAATTCAAACACTAACATAACACCAAGAATGATGAAAATGAATCTGATGAATGTGATGAGATTCCTGCTGAAGCTGACAGGCATCGCCCTGAGCAGCCGTCAGGAACAGGAGCGCGGGGAGACAGCTGAACCCGAGCAGAGTAAGGAAACCAAGCCAACGGACGAGCCTAGGCAGACGGAGATGCCCCTGCAAACAGAGGTGAGCAGGAAGGAGGAGACGAAGGCGAAGACCAGCCGCCAGCACAACGGCAAGGGCAACGGGACCGACAACTGGCTGCCAGCCGACAGACAACTGACCATCCGCTTCAATGAACAGTTCCTGCGGAGCCACTATGACCTGCGCTACAACGTGCTGAAGCACGCCACGGAGTTCAGGCTGAAGGGGGCCGACGACGGATGGCAACAACTGACCGACCGCCACCTGAACCGCCTGGTGGTGGACCAGCTGAAGGAGGGCGGCAACAGCTGGGGCTACGGCATGAAACTGTACATCGACTCTACCTACACGGAGCAGTACAACCCAGTGGCGGACTACCTGAGCCGCTGTGATGAGTGGGACGGGAAGCACGACTACATAGAGGAGTATGCCCGCCGACTGCCCACGGACTATGCCGACTGGCCGCGCTACTTCCACCGCTGGCTGCTGGCACTGGTGGCCCAGGCCCTGGGAATGAACAGTGACCACGGCAACTCAATGGTGCCCATGCTCATCGGCGAGCAGGGCACGATGAAAACCACGTTCTGCCGCAACATACTGCCGCCCGAGCTGCGGGAGTACTTCATGGACGACATCAAGATGGACAACGCTGAGCAAGTGGAACGTGTGCTGGGACGCATGTGGCTGGTGTGCATTGATGAGTACAACTCGAAAACGGCACGCGAACAGGCGAAGATCAAGCGACTGTTGACGGAGGGCGACCTGCAGGTGCGACGCATGCGGTCCGACCAGTATGTGAAGACGCCGCGCCTCTGCTCGTTCATCGCCACCACCAATGACCCTACCCCACTGCCCTTGGGCGACGGCACCCGCCGCTATCTGTGCATTAGCGTGACGGGACAGGCACAGATGGACGGCAGCATCCCCTACTGCCAGATGTTCGCCCAGGCACAGGCGGAGCTGCTACGGGGCGACATCTACTGGTTCACCAGCGAGGACGAGCAGCTGATACAGGAGCACAACAAGCCCTACCAGCAGCTGGAGTCGGCAGCGGCTGTGCTGACGGAGCTGTTCGAGCCCGCACAGGAACGCAAACGCGAGCACCTTTGGCAGCTGCGCGCCATACAGACCGAGCTGGGCCACCACCTGAAAAGTGCCGACACGCCCAACCTGCACCGCCTGGCCTCTACTCTCAGGAGCCTGCATTGGCCACAGGGCGCCGTCAACGGCACACGCGGCTACTATCTCAAGCTGAAAAAACAATAAAATCCACTTGCTGTCATGAAGTCCGCATCTCCTCCAGAAAAGAAACTCCGCTAAGCACTCCCCTCCAACAATTCTTTATACACGTTTCAGCGAAGGGAAGCACAGCAGAAGCCCGAAGGGCTGAAAAGATTGCAGGCAGGAGTGTAGCCCCTGCCTGCAGTCTTATCGCCCCTTGGTGGCTAAGCCTCAATGATCTGTATAAAGAGTAGTCCCCTTCTAAGTGAGGTAGGGGCGGGGCCCCAACTTACTATGCGAATACGTCAGTTACCCCTCTGTCCCCCGACCCGGCCTATTTAATCTGATATTCAAACTATCTCAGCAATATCAGATGCAATTTTATTTATTTGCCAATAATTCTTGGGAGGAAGCTTGTCCATCAGAACATCACTTTTGAACGATACAGATGTTCCTCGACAAAGCAGATCGCCAATATATGCAACAAGATTGAATATGTTGTGTCCTCTGACATGGAGATAAGCATCCCCCTCGTTCACCTTGAGAGTTTGGCAATGATTGATTTCTACTTCGAAGTCAACTGACTTGGCAATTTGCGAATTCAAATGCTGCTCGAAGTTCTTGGTGATTCTCTCAATAAGCGGTTTTCCGTTATCAACCAGTTCATCACGCTTGCATTGATTGGGCAAGCAAGCGGAAAACATGCGTAGATTAAAATCTTGCTTATCGTTCTTGAGACAATAAAGCAAGAGCAACAATGGCTTATACATAATCTTTGAGAGTTCTGTTAGGAATATTGAGAAGTCGAATGTAGCTGCTTTGTCTGGGCATAGCCTTTCAAATCGCCGCTGTAAAGCAGAGGCTTCGCAATAGTGGTTCTCCCAAGAATAGGTGTAAGTCTGACAGATGAAGTTGGCCGCATTGAGGTTTGGCTCTTGCAACAAATAGCGCATGTCGCTGTCAATGCAAATAAAGAAGCGCTTCGACAGGTAAGGACGGTATTTCAAACATTGCTCACAGCCCTTGGTGTCGTAACCTTTAGGGCTGCGGCTATGAGTGATAAAGTAATAATGACCAGAATGTCTGTCCTGAAGCATAGCATCCCAAAAGACTTTATCGTCACCATCCTCCAAATGGACACTAGCCACGACACCAGCTTCCATCAGCGGCACATTTGCAAAGAACCTGGCTTGTTCCTGATAGATAGTCGCCATTATCTCTGGGTCTTTGTGGTTATATCTTCCATGTGAATGGCCTTATCGCCCCAACCATCAGAAAAAATCATCGGAGAATGAGTGGTCAGGATAATCTGCACGTTGGGATTCAGTTGCAGAATCATATCAATCAACTTATACTGCCAACTGATGTGCATGGAAATCTCTGGCTCATCAAGCATCAGAATATATTCCTCGCCTCGTTCCAGCAAAACGGTGAGCAGAATAATCAGGAGTTGCTTCTCGCCCGACGAGAGATCTTTAGGGTAGATTCCTATAGCGTTATCCTTTATGAAGATGAGTTTGGTTGAATCATTTGACAGTTCTTTCCCTGTCTCAGCAAAACACTCATTAACCAGACGAATGAACAAGTTCTTTCGTTCGTTAATTATGTCTAACTCCTGCTTTGTGATGCTGCTGTTTGAATTGATGCGTTCTGTCAGTTCTTTCACCAGGTCAGAGAGATAGTAGCCATAATCACTCTGCAACTTCTCCAATCGTATGTCAAGGTAGCTATCTTGACTACTCTTGCCGTCACCCTTAACGTCGAAGGTGGAAACGAAATCAAGTTTCACCAGTTTTCTGTATTCTGATTCCAAAATTTTCTTTTCCCCCATCATGGGTGTCCACGTAGTGACGTTCATCAGTGTGTCTTCGCCCTCGTTGTCTTTGCTGAGCATATTTTCAAACTCCACATACTCCATCGTTATGTCATCTTTGAAATTGACTTTCGTCAGATGGCTTTGGAAGAACAGTCCGTTCTTCTCGTAAGCAATGGCATGACGCAGCAGTCGAAGCAGCGTTGTCTTGAACGTGCCGTTGTTGCCTACGATGATATTCACGTGCTCGTCCAGCGAAGCACTGAAGGCATATTCGTAATACAGGTTGTCGATACAGAAATCCTTAATTCTCATATATTCTTGATTTTGGGTGCAAAGTTACTAATTTATTCTCAGATATGTATATGCGATTGAAAATTAATAGGGTATATTATGTTCCTTGCAATATCTCTCTTGTTCTTCGTCCGACTCAAATATCT
>CAMNJH010000043.1 GCA_946541275.1 uncultured Prevotellaceae bacterium | reverse complement strand
GAGATGGCCAAACAATTTGAAGGAAAATGCTCATTTGAGGCAAATATTTACGTCTTTTTTTTACATTTTGACACACCCCCTTTATTACATGGAGGACACATTAAAATGCAATGACAAAGCAGTAGACCTATTTGTGCGCATCCATTCCCCTCCCAAACGATCTTATATAATAGATACTATTCGACAACTCATACCTGCAAAAAATGCGTAAAAAAAGGGCAGAAAAAAAGGATAATCAAAAAAAAATGTGTATCTTTGCATTCAATAATAAACCAAAACGCCATTGCAACGATATGAGAAGAACAAATCTACTAACTGCACTATTCCTACTGCTATCCCTACAGCTCTGGGCTGTCAACGAGAAAGTGACGGTGGAACAGGTGACTGAAACCATCAACCTGACCACAGACGTAGACTATATCGTCACCTCCCCCACCCCCTTTGCCAGCAGCGGCATTGTAAACATCGAAAATACTGACCACGCCGTGCTCATCCTGTCCGGTGTGAAGCCTTCAAAGGCCCTGTCACTGCTGGCCTCTCGCGTACAGATAGCTGGCGAGAAAGCTGTGAACAACCAGAACTGCCAGGTGAAGCTGTACAACCGCGGATGCATCATCCTGCCCTATGGCAACAGCGTGAAACCGCTCACCGTCTACAGTGAACAGAACTTTGAGGGCGACCAGTGCAATGACTTCGGACTGGAGAACGACGGGGGCTTCATGAACACACTAAGCACGGAGAAGCTGAACAACCGCATACGCTCGTTCCGCCTGAAGCGAGGCTACATGGTGACCTTCTCACTGCGAGCCGGCGGACGGGGCTACAGCCGCTGCTTCATTGCTGCTGATCAGGACTTGGAATTGGCAACCATGCCCGCCATCCTCGACCGAAGCATCTCCAGCTACCGCATCTTCAAATGGTACGACACAGGCAAGCCACAGCTGGCAGCAGCCGGTGGCGACACGGGAGCCTGCTCAGCACTGAACGTCACCAGTACCTACACCTGGGGCGTGGGCTCGAACATGGCTCCTGACGTGGAGAACGTGCCCCACCACATCTACGAGGGCTATCCGGGCATCAGTGATCTGGGAAAGGCCACGTGGTCGCCTCACATGAAGAACAACAACGAGCCACGCAACTCGGCCGACGACCATCCGCAGACGCTGGCAGAGATTCTGGGCAACTGGGAGGAGCTGATGCGCACGGGCATGCGACTCTGCTCGCCGTCGTCCTGGGATGGTAGCGACTACTGGAACGGTACGGGATTCCTGAAACAGTTCTTCGACAGCATTGACGCTCGCGGATGGCGATGCGACATCCTGGACATGCACTGCTACTGGCCGGAGGGCAACTTCGGCAACCTGCAGAACTGGGTGAACGCCGTGCACCGCCCCATCTGGATCTCGGAATGGTGCTGGGGAGCATCGTGGAATCACGACGGCGCCTTCGCCAATGGCGTCACCCAGACGCAGGTGCGCGACGCTCTGAAAAGAATATGCACGAAGCTGAACTCGTACAACTACGTGGAGCGCTACTTCTACTGGAACAGCGAGGCTGACATATCAAAACTGTACAAAGGCGGCTCGCTGACTCCTGCTGGTACCATGTACAGCCAGCTGGACGGCGGCGTGGGCTACAACGGCAAATACGACTATGTGCCCAAATGCCCTAAGCAGCAAGACCCCAAGGACCTGGCTGTGGTCTTCAATCGAGAGACGGGCAAGGCCGACCTGCTATGGTATGACTACAACCACGAGATGAATGAATACATTCACGCTGAATGCCGAAAAGGCAACAACCAGTCGTGGGAGGTGGTAAGGGACGTGACAGGCATTGAAACGGAGGGACAGCAAATACTGAGCGGAGTTGAGGCACAGATGGGCTGGGAATTCCGCATCGTGGAAAAGGATGCCAACGGCAAGACTCGCCAGACGAAGACCGTGAAGTGCCTAAGTAGTGACATGAGAGCAGGCGATGCCATAGAAGTCAACGGAGAAACCAAATACCTTGGCGGGAATATCATCGTGAACGGACAGTTCGACATGGGCATGAGCGGATGGAAGAACGGACAGGGGGAGCCCTTGAGCCATCCCTGGTTCCAAGTCATCACCGAGGGCAACATGCTGGGCGGGCCTTGTCTGCAGTGCTATGGCAACGGAACGGCCAACACGGAATCGGCCGTGAGAACGGTATTCTCCATTGAGCCGGGAAAAGACTATTACTTCCAGGCTGACGCCGCCGACATCACGACGACGGGCAGCAGTCTGAAGTTGAGCGACGACGGGGTGACCAACAAGAAAACCATCGTGCAGCTGAACAACACCCAGGCAAACTGGGCATCAAAGGTGGCCACGTTCAATAGCGGCGAGTATGGGTATGCCATCGTCACCCTCTATTCTCTTGGCAGCAAGGGTCGCGTGGCCAACTTCATCCTGTCGCCACTATTCGACACACTCGAAGAGGCTCTGGCCGACGGAGATGCCAGGGAAAGGCAGAAAGCAGAAACCCTGGCTGACTATTACCCCCGCTTCAAGTCCTATCTGGCTGAGCAGCTCGGCAAGACGGATGCTGACTTGCAGAAAGACTACAACAACGTAAAGAACCTGATTAACAATACCCTCAGGGCCCAAAAGGCGCTGCCCAGGCTGACCGCCATTTGCCAGGATGCTCAGACCCTTTCTGGCATGTACTGCCTGAACGGATATGAACAGTTGAAGGAAGCGAGCACGGAGATGGGTCTGAAACTGCAAGAAGAAGTCAACATCACACCCGAATGGGTGCTGGAAAGCCTTGACAGGCTGAGCCGGATGATGGCCGACTTCCTGGTGCTGGAGCCTCAGGAGGGGCTGGTGACGAATCCCACCTTCAACAACACAAACGGCTGGCAGACAAAGACGGGAACCTACAAGGAAGGTACGCAGCAGGTGAACCGACAAGGCAGCGTGCCCTACTGGAGCGCCTACTGGAGCCTGCCCAAAGAGGGCAACGAGGAGCAGACCATGGGAATCAGCCAGACGGTGAAGGGGCTTGCACACGGCCTCTACGCCCTGGAATGCAAAGCCGCCACGGAGCACTACTGCATCAGCGACCAGCACGCCTTCATCACGAATGGCGCCGACACGCTGAACAGCAGCGTTCTCAGTGCCGACTATCTGGACCTGCCCCTTGATGGCTGGCAGACGCTGACCACGGCCCCCGTCTACGTCGAACAGGGAGGAAGCCTGACCATAGGCTTCATAGGGTCGAAACAGAATGCCATCGACCTGGCCTGGCGCGAAGTGGGCAACCCCAAGAGCGAAGGCGACCACCGCGAAGGCTCGTGGGCAGCCACTGAGTTCAAACTGCACTATCGGCCCCTGTATAAAGTCACCACTGCACCCGGACAGTGGGGAGTGGTCTGCCTACCCTATGCCGTGACCCCATCACCCCACGTGAAGTTCTATCAGATAGCCGCCATCACGGAGGACTCGAAGAAGCTCTGCCTGGAGGAAATCACGGAGACAGAGCCCGGCATCGCCTTTATCTACAAGGCCGACGAGGCAAACGCCTGCCTGCTGGAGTACGGAGAGGCCGTGACCACTACCACTGACGCTCCAGGCAACCTGCGCGGATTCCTGACGTCGTCAGCCCGCGTGCCCTATGGCTATTACATACTGACTGACGGCGTCTGGCAGAAGCTGCAGGAGGGCGCCGAGCGGCCTCGCATCGGCAATAACAATGCCATCATGCGCCCGCTGGACGACAAGAACAGCAAGCCCATTCCCGTGGTGAGCAGCTGGGCCGGCGAGACCATGCCCATAGAGGGCGTCACCGAGGAGGAGATTGCCGCCGGCATCATGCTGCCCCAGGGCACCATGGAAGGAGGCGATTACTACTACTTCACGCTGGGTGGACAGCGCATAGAGGGCGGACAGCCCAGGCCTGGCATCTACCTGAAGGTTGGAAACGGAATCATCACAAAAACTATTATCAAATGAAACGAGCAACTCTGGTATTTTCTATCTGCCTGCTGACATCTGCCGGTCTCTCGGCCCAAACAGCACAGAAAGCTGACGTCACGCTCTGCTTTGACATCAGTCAGGAAGGAGTAAGGTATCAGCCCACTTGGGGACTTGACCAGGCATGGATCAGTGAGCAGAACATGCGCAAGGGCATTAACCACATGGGCAAGGAGAACGTAGGAATAGGACGTTCCTGCTTTCGAACCACAAAAGCGCTGACCAATGACTCGGCGCTTGCCAATGACCAGATCACCTATCTGCGCCGACGAGCCAACATCTTCAACCTGGTCAACGACTCGCTGCCCCTGGTTCTCACTAGCGACCAGGAAGCTGGAAGCGACCCCTACTTCGTGACGAACAAGAATTGCAACATTAACCACTGGGCTGCCAACATCAACAGCCACGTGCACTGGATGCAGCAGAACACTAAGCACCCGGTCATCGGGGTCTCACCCTATAACGAACCTGACTACTGGACAGTGGAGGAAGGAGCGACGGTGACGAAGCAGTGGCAACTGGCCAAGATGCTGAAAGAACAGTATCCACGCATGAACGAAGTGAACATGGTGGGTGGTAACACGCTCAACGATGACAAAGCGCTGGAGTGGTACACCAGTGGCAAGAAATACTACGACTGGGGGAACACTCACCAGCTGGCTGGCTCGTTTGCCAACTTCGCCAATTTCTTCCAGCAGCTGCAAAAGGACGGCAAAGTGGGCTATGCCGATGAGATGCACAATGTGGGCGAGGCGATGATCGGCCTGAAATATGGCATGACCGTGGGCATCTGGTGGGGCTTTGACAGCCGTGCCCGCGGTGAGTTCTGCGACATCAGCCGACATGGCACTGAGCTGGCCTACGGCGAGCATCGCAACAACTGGACTGCCGCCTCGGTGTGGCAGCATGACGACGGACGCACAAAAGCCTTCATTGGCAGCAGCGAGCGCCAGGCAGCCACAACCAGCTACCAGTTTGTGTCGCTGGACCGCGACGTCTATTACGACGGGCAAGGGCCACAGCGCCAGTTCCGCATGGTGATTCCAGGAGGAGCCGTGGGCAGTTACCAGAACGGACAGACCAATGCAGAGCGAGTGATTGACATCACCTGGGGTGAGGATGTGGCTCCAACCGCCATCACCGACGGAGTCTACAAGCTGGTGAACAAAGCCACGGGCAATGTGGCAGCCGTCTCGGGCGACAACATCGTCATGCAGAAATACACCGGAGCCAAGGTTCAGCAATGGAACGTGGCACTCAGCGACCCACGTATAGGCGGTGACTATAGCTTCTATGACTTCACTTCAGTCAACAATCCGAAAACCCGTCTGAACCTGCGTGACTTCTCAACTGCCGACAATGCCAATATTATGGCCTATTCACAGAATGCCAAGCCCACCAGCAACGAACAGTGGTACTTGCAATATGCCGGCAATGGCTACTACTATATTCGTAACCGGGAGAGCGCGCTCTACATGGCTGCAGCATCGAGCGGCACCAACAACGGGGTGAACGTAGTGCAGCGAACAATGCAGACGAAAGAGGATATACACCAGAGGCTGCTGTGGCGCCTGCTTCCTGCTGCCGTGGCCTATGAAACGGAAGCTCCCGCAAAGCCTACCGGCCTGCTGGCTGTTTCCCAGTCTGGTTCCACACTCCTCAGCTGGGATGCAGGAACCGAAGAGGACATAGAAGGCTATATGGTATTGCGAGCTGACGAAGGACAGGATAACTGGAACACCATTGCCCGCTATGCCACTTCACCATATACTGATAACACCTGCAAATGTGGCACTAACTATCTTTACAAAATCAAGGCTATTGACCGCTCCCAGAACATGAGCGAAGCGTCTGACGAAGTCCTCATCACCACCCAGACCGATAAAGCACTGGTGGCTCACTGGACCATGGAGCAAACGCTGGACGACCTTACGGAAAACCAGCTGCATGCCATACCTGCAGTGGAAAAAACCTTGTTCATCAATGACGGTATGCAAGGCGAGAACTCACTTCGCTTTTCCAGCAACCAATGGCTGCAACTGCCCACGAATGTGGTTCAAGGCAACAGCATCAGCATCAGCATGTGGTACAAGTGCCTGAAGACAAGCGCCTGGCAGCGAATATTTGACTTTGGCTACGACAAAGACCACTATATCTACCTGACTCCAAGCACTGGCGCCAAAATGCGCATGGCTTTCAAGAATGGAGGAGATGAACAGACGCTAGACTGCACTTCACAGGTGACAACCCGTTGGAAGCATCTTGTGGTGACAATCTGCCCTGACAGCACTGACATCTATATCAATGGAGAAAGAATGGCACACAGCCAGGACATCACGATAAAGCCTCTCGACGTGAAGCCCGTGCTGAACTATCTGGGACGCAGCCAGACGGGGTCGCATGCGCTCTTTGAAGGTAACATGGACGATATACGCATCTATAACTATGCCCTTTCTGCTGATGAAGTAAGGGAGCAGTACCAAGAGAGTACAGGCGTACATCAGCCCGTGGTCACGACACAAGAGAAGCAAACCACCATTCACACGCTGGATGGCATCAGGCGCGAGCAGCCCATGCCCGGACTGAACATTATCAACGGCAAGGTTATTTTGTCAACACCTTCCCGTCAAGGTAGTCATTAAACTGATTACGATAGTTCTCACCAATGGGCAGGTACTCATCAGGGCCCATAATAACCCTGTTTTTGTTAACCTCCAGCACTTTCTGGAGATTGATAATATAGGAACGATGAATCCGCATAAAGGTGGAGGGCAGGAAGTCCTCCATCTTTTTCATACTCAACAGCGTGATAAGGGGACGAGGCTGGCTGTCAAGATGGAGCTTCAGGTACTCGCTCATCGCCTCAACATAACGGATGTCACTAATGGAGATGCGAACGGTACGGCTGTCGGTCTTGACGAAAATGGTATCATCTTTCACTGACGGACTGCCAGGGCTTTGAGCAGAGCTTGGGGCTGGGCTGGACTGTAGAGAACTATTCATCCGCAAATCATATTGCTCCTTCACTCTTAATGCTGCCCGCTGGAAATCCTGCATGCCGAAAGGCTTCAGCAAATAGTCAACCGCATTGACACGGAAGCCCTCGATGGCATACTCAGCATAGGCCGTGGTGAAAACAACCAGTGGCGGAGCTACCAGCTGGCGAACAAAATCCATACCATTGAGATCGGGCATGTTGATGTCACAGAAAATAGCATCCACAAGGTCTTTCTCCATCAGCTCTTGCGCTTCTAATGCACTGAAGCACTCTCCACAGAGCTCAATGAAAGGCATTTTACGGATATAGGCGGCCAATTGCTGCAAAGCCAGTGGCTCATCGTCGATGGCAAGAACTCGTATCATCTTTGGAAACTTGTTATACTAATGGTCGGTTAGGGGCAGCTGTAGCGTTACGGTGTAAGTGTCGGACTGATCATCTATCATCAATGAATAGTTCTGACCGTAGAGCAAATCCAAGCGTTGTCTGACATTCTTCAGCCCCACTCCACCAAGATGTTCCTCTTTCCTCGGAAACTTGCTATTACTACATGAGAATTGAAGCAGATGACTCTCGTTAATACTAATGGAAATATTAATAAAGGAGTCTTGCCGATAGCTGATGCCATGTTTAAAAGCATTTTCCACGAAGGTGATAAGCACCAGGGGAGGAATCTGGCAGTCAGGGGCACGTCCTGGCATTTCCACCTTGATACGTACCCTATCTGTGATGCGCATCCGCATCAATTGTATATAGTCCTGAGTAAAGGCCAGCTCCCTGCTCAACGGCACGGTTTGCTTATCACCCTCGTAAAGCATGAACCGCATGATCTTCGACAAACCTACAATACTCTCCTTAGCCCGTTCTGAGTCGATATCAACTAGCGCATGAATATTGTTGAGAGTATTCATCAGGAAGTGGGGATTGATCTGATAGCGCAGATACTCCAATTGTTGCTCCAGACTCTGTTGCTGAAGCTGTTGCAACTGCTCCTGATCACGCCGCTGGCGGAAATAGAGTTTTACGCCTATATTCATGCCCAGCATGAGGACGAGGAAGAAAAGTGCCACGGCATCGTGCTGATCCATCAGTTTCAGCGGTGGCCTGACGCCTTCGTGGTCATGAGGCGGCTTCCTGTCCATTCCGTCCCTCTTGAATGGTGCATCCGACTGCCCAAAATCCGGGTGTCCCGGTCTGTCAAAATGCGCTGGGCCTTCCCCTTCGTAGTGTGGATGCGGAGGAGCAGGCTCATCAAACAGAAGCTCTTCGCGTGGGGCGTCTCCCTTCTCTTTTTCACTCATGAAAGGATCATTTGGTTTGGTGCTACACTCCACGACAAAGAACAAAACCAGCAAAGCCGCTACGAGGGAGAAATACAACAGGCGCCGCTGCCGCTCAATGAGCAGCGGCGCCAAGAAAAAGTTATGAAGGAGAAAGGCTATAAACAGCAGAAAGAACTGCCGCCACGTAAATAGTACATGCTGCCAGGGAAAAGAAGTAAAGCCAAACTGGCTCATACTGAAATAAGCACTCAGCACTGGCGCAATGAAGAAGATGGTCCACAACATGGCGTAGACCATCAACTCATATCGGTTCTGCTTCCCCAGCGTCATCTTGACGTACTAACTACTTTAGTACTTTCTTCAAAGTCTTGCCAGCACTGCGAACGACATAAATGCCTTTGGCGGCAGGAACGGTTACCTTGCGACCATTCAAGTCATAGATCTCCATTTGTTCCGTAGCCATATTGAAGACATCGTCAATATCAGCATGTTCCTCGATGTCAGAAGAAGAGAAATTACGCGTTCCACCACTGTATATAATGCTACCATCGGCCTTAACAGCCTTGCCTTGGACACCTGTGATGGTCAGTTTCCCATCTTCCTGATAGAAATTTCCAGTATTCTCTTCCTCGTGGTCAGCTGTCTGTCCTGTCACTGGATCACTGCTGAGCTCCACCTGAATACCATCGTCCTGAGCTGCAGAAATATTCACGGTTCCGCTCTCCATAAAGAAGTATTCCTTACAATGGATGGCATCCTTAGGAGCTGAGGTGATGTTCAGTGTAAGATTCTTCACCTCTATATACTCCTTGCTGTAAACAGCATGCTTCGACTTGCCAACCACATTCAGCGTGCCCTTGCCCTTAAATTTGGTGTGACCTTTAGAATGATAGCATCCATTATAGACGTCATTGGCACCATCAGTGATTGTATTGGTAGTACCTTTCTTGGCACTGACCGAAACACGTTTTCCATTCTGGATATTGATGGCCGGCCCTTTGGGATTTGTCAGCGTCAGGCCATTCAGTTCGATCTCGCACTTAAAAGAGCCTTCCAGATAGAATTCGCCATCGGTCGACGTTCCACTAAGCACATAGATGATTTCGCCATCTTCGTTGTCCACGGTCTTGTTCACACCGGCGAAGCTCTCACTTTGAATAAGCTTCACATGCGAGCCACTGCTTTGATTAGTCACATAGCTGCTAATATTGCTAGCCACATTGACCGTTGCGGTTGTACCATTGAACTTAATCTCAACTGTGTTGTTATCAATAGCAACTGCTGAGTTAATACTTGCCACGAGGGCCAGAACTGTGAGTAGATTTTTCTTCATTGTATGTTATTTTTAGGGATTTCTATGAATAAGTAACGATAACGACAGGATGTGGGATGAGGGCACGCCCCCACCCCACTATATTTACCAGCCACCAGGACGACCACCACCGCCAGGCTGCTTTCCACCGCCACCCATTGAGCTGCTAATGCTGTTGGATGCTGCCACGGTCTGAGAAGATGATCCTAACGACAGCGTATAACTGCTGCCACTGGTCAAGTCCGAAGTGCTCGCCAAAATAGTACCATTATTATAACTATAAGGAGGCATGGTGAAAGTGAACAAGGCGTGGCCAGCGTCACTGATAGTTACAATAGAATTAGCCGAAACGGAACCGCTAGTGCTGACTATTCCCTGAGTCGTGGAACCCAGATTAGCATCAATGCGTCCGCCCACAGCAAAGAAGCTGCCACCACTGATATAGAGTTTGTTTTGTTCGCCCACATCAATACCTGTCTCAGCGCCATTCGCTCCATAGGCGACAATACTACCACCTTTGATATACATATTTCCATTGGCGTCAAGACCGTCACTGTTCAAGCCCACTGACACGATATCACCTCCGCTGACGGCCATGTCGTTGGCAGAATTGATGCCATCATCATAGGCCGATACCTGTACTATGCCTCCACTGATGTCCAAGGTTCCTTTGCTCTCTATTCCTTCACCACCATTGCCCACGGTCCTGACCATAATAGTGCCTCCACCAATATTGAGTACCCCATGAACATTTTTAGTGCCTATCTTAATACCTTTGGGCGATGCGGTATCATTATTACTGCTGTACTTCGAGCCTTCTGTAATGACCTTTAAAGAACCACCGTTCAGATATGCCTCATAATCGGTCTTCAGCCCCTTTCCACCTGCTCCAGTAGATTTCAGGAGTACCTCACCTCCATTTTGAGTGTATGTACTATCAGCCTTGATGCCTGCAGAAGCTTTTACCTCCTGGTCTTCAGTGTCGTAAGTACCCGTTCCTGTGGTGATAATGGTTGTCCGACCACCATTAATAATGATGTTACTTTCACTATTAATTCCTTTAGCAGCAGCGGCACTAACTTCTACATTCAGGATTCCACCATTAATAAAAATGCCATCGTTAGCCTTTATACCATGATTAGCATTTGAGTTCACATAGATATTGTTACCCGAACGAAACACAATGTAATCAGCACAATGGATGGCATTGTCATAATGACCATAGACTTCCAATGAGCCACTGCCATTGAAGAGCAGTTTCCCCTTGCAATAGAAAGCTGCCTTCTGGTCACTGGCTTTCGAAGCCGTTCCATCAGTGAGTTTGTTGCTACTACCATCAGTCAGGACGACGAATGCACGCTTTTTGCTAAGCAAATTCAGTGCAGTGGAATCAGGATTCGTGATGTCTACCCCATTCAGTTCCAGTTCATACTTCTTATCGCCTATGACGGTAAGTGAACCGTCAGACGTAGAGCCGCTTACCACATAGTGGATTCCTGACGTGGAGCCATGATTGACCACCACATGTCCACCGATGTTGGAGATAGCCACCCCCTCAACAGTGTCATAAGTGGCACTGTTGTCTTGAAGGACGATATTCACTTTCGTGGCAAACGAATTGTTGGCTAAAATATCCTCCTCATCAGGGAAATACTCACTGACTGTAGCTGTAGGCTCCACTGTTGTCTTGTCAATTGCTATAGTAAAACTAGTTAATTCTCCTGAGCCGGCTGTAGTTCCTCCATTAATTACATCACCGCATGGTGTTTCTATGCTACCATACCAGTCGTCCACCCAATCATCATCTTCTGAAGTGCAACTTTGCACCCATGTTACTGATGCGATAAGCATCATTCCAATCATTACCTTCTTCATAGTTATTCCCTTTTTTAATAAATTAGAAATCCGATGCAAAGATAATGAAAAGGGAAAAACGGGGCAAAAGCAATCAACAAACGCCCCGTTTTTTTAAGCGAAATTACTTGCCCAAACCAGGAATCTGGTTTACAACATCTTTTGCACCTTCCGGCAGCTTGTCTACCAGACCATCCAAATTGATATTGGGAGCTATGCTCTTCAAAAAGTCTACAGGATTGGTATTGGTCAGCATATCAATGACGCCCTTGGCTTCCTCACTTCCGCCAATCAGCTTCTGTACCTGCTGCTGGTTGTTCTTCAGGAAATCCTGAGCTTTGGTCAGATATTCCTTGGCGATTCCAGGATTCTTGCCAACCAGTTCTTTCACTTTCTCAACAATAGCATTGATACGTGCGGTGAAGGTGGTAGCGTCGCCGCTCTTCAAATCCTGTTCCAAAGCAGGGGCTACATCAGCTGCCTCGGCGGGAGCCTCGACAGAACCAGCAGCCTGCCCTGGAGTCTCTGTTTTACCCAGACATGACGTTAACGTGATGGCAGCAACGGTCATCAAAGCAAAAAGTAACTTTTTCATAAGCATAAATAATTAAAGTTGTATTTATAAATTCATTTTTTCGGCGCAAAATTAAGAAATTATATTGATATTAGCAAAAAAAAAGGCAATTCATTTGGCCAGATTAAAAATAATTACTATTTTTGCCTCATATTAAATACCTAATACAAGATAACAAAGAAGCATGTTACAAACCTCTATTAAGAAGCGTGTCATCGGCGTAAACATCAGTTTATACACTACAACCTATGCCATTGTCGACATACGAGGTAACATTATTGCCCAAGATTCATTCCCCACCCAGGATCATCCTTCCATCAATGAATTCATTACCTTTCTATCTTATAGACTCATGCAGATTATCGAAGCCAATGGTGGCTATGAAACGATACGTTCGGTAGGAGTGGGTGTCCTAAGTGGCAATTTCGTAAAAGGCTGCATCGAGCATTCTCCCTGTTTACCATGGAAAGGAGAGATACCCCTTGCTACTTTGCTTCGTGACCGTCTGGGTTTGGCTGTGGCAGTAGGAAACAACGCTCATGTACGTGCTTTGGGCGAACACGTCTTCGGCAGAGCCCATGGCATGAGTAATTTCGTTGTCATCACCCTAGGGCCAGGACTGGGCAGCTGTACATTCACTAACGGAAGACCGCATCTGGGTCATGATGGTTTTGCTGGAGAAGTGGGCCACATGTGTATCAACCCTAACGGCCGGAAATGCGGTTGTGGCAGTCTGGGATGCCTGGAAGCTTATTGCGCCGAGAATGGGATCATGCTCACAGCTAAGAAACTTATGGAACAGAGCAACAAGCCCTCATTGATGCGTGATTGTCCTGATTTAACCCCTAAGAAAATTCAGGACTTCTGTGAGCAAGGCGATGAAATGGCCATCGACGTGTATCGCCGCACAGGTGAAATACTAGGGTTTGGAATGTCTTTCTATGCATCCATCGTAAATCCAGAGGCATTCATTTTCACGGGTGGCATCTCGTTGGCAGGTCATTGGTTGTTTGATCCTGCCAGAAAGGTTTTTGAGGAGAATGTATTCCACAACCTACGAGGTAGGGTGAAATTTCTCATGTCGACACTTACCGACATCGAGCGCAATGTACTCGGGGCCAGTGCTCTGGCATGGGAAGTGAGCGAATACTCATTATTTAAATAGGACGTATCAACCCAAATAGATTAATATGAGCGAAGAAACCAATAAGAATAGGGTTATCGGCGTAGATATAAGCTTAGAAAGCACCAGTTATGCTATTGTTGACGTAAGAGGTAACATCATAGCTCGCGACAAGTTCGACACCCAGGACTATTCCAACGTGACCGAATACGTGGGAAAGCTCAGCGAAGTCATTGTAAACCTAGCAGAGCAGAACGGTGGCTACCAAGCCATCCGATCCATCGGTATCAGTGCACCTAGTGGCAACTACCTGACGGGATGCATTGAAAATGCTCCTAATTTAGTCTGGAAAGGAGTTATTCCCATGGCTGCTTTGTTGCAAGACAGACTGGGAGTTGCCGTTGCTCTTGGAAACGATGCCCATCTTGCCGGCTTAGGCGAGCATGCCTTCGGTTGTGCTCACGGCATGAACAACTTCATTCTGATTACACTTGGACACGGAATTGGAAGCTGTGTTTTCTCCAACGGAAAAGTTCACCTTGGAGCCGATGGCTTTGCCGGGGAAATCGGACACACATGCTTAATGTATAATGGACGAATCTGCGGATGTGGCAAGAAAGGATGCCTTGAGGCCTACTGTGGTGCAAAGGGCATCGTGCTGACAGCTCAGGAGCTGATGGCCGAAAGCAACGAGCCAACCATGATGCGAACTATCGACCACTTGACGCCAAAGAATATATGCGAATGCTGTGAACAGGGCGACAAGATGGCTATTGAAGTGTTCGAACGCACAGGGCGCTTGCTGGGCAGGGCATTGGCTGGTTATGCCAGTATTATTGACCCAGAGGCATTCGTGTTCGCCGGGGGCATCTCGCACGCTGGACACTGGCTGCTCAATCCTGCTAATGAAGAATTTGAGAAACTTGTCTTCCACAACACACGCGATAAAGTGAAGTTCCTCGTATCAGCTTTGGATGACCACGAGCGCGATGTGCTTGGTGCTAGTGTCTTGGCATGGGATATCAAGGAATACTCTCTCTTTAAATAAAACGAGAATGGATGTAGAAGCTATTAATAAGATCATCAATAGCAAACCAAACCTAAGCACCGCCCTTGGTATGGAGTTCATATCCACGCCAGAGGGCGATAATTGTATGGCACGGATGAAAGTTGACGAACGCAATCGCCAACCTTTTGGCTTTCTTAGTGGTGGGGCTTCCCTGGCCTTGGCAGAAAATGTGGCCGGCGTAGGTTCTTCGGCCCTCTGCCCAGGCTCTGTCTGTGTTGGTATTGAAGTAAGTGGAAGTCATGTGAAAGCAGTTTGCGAAGGCGACACCGTTACCGCCTATGCCCAGCTGCTTCACAAAGGATCTACACTCCACGTCTGGCAAGTGGACATTCGTGACTCAAGCGAAGAACTCATTTCCAGCGTTCGCGTAACAAATTATGTCATCAAAGAGAAGTCAGAATGAAATCATTTGCACTTTTCCGCTTACCTTTTGATGAACACTATGTAGAGCTGCAACAGAATAGTGGAAGGCCATTGCTACTGTTTCATATATCAGACCTCAACGGAATGAATGGATTCGTCGTCGTCCCTTTTCATGTGACTACAGAGACACCAATTGTACTTATAAAACCTGACGTGGTGAAGACCCACTGCGACTACAAGGATAAAGAAACCTGTGGCATTACCGACTTTGATTGGCATGACAACCGGGAGTCCTATCACATTGACTTTGAACGTTTCCATCAGGAGCTGGATGCAGGAAGGATGAGCAAGTTAGTGTTGTCACGCACGGCGACAGTAGACAGTGACCGGCTCTCAGCCAGAGCCACTGACCTTTTTATCCGTGCATGCCAACGCTATCCACGTATGTTTGTGGCATTAGTTAGCTTGCCGGATGGCGATATGTGGCTCACGGCGACACCTGAAGTTCTGCTGCAAGGTTCACATGACCATTACAACACCATGGCTCTGGCAGGTACCATGCGTCTTCATGAAGAGGAACTATCGGGTGAGGGCGAACATATCCGCTGGGCAGCAAAAGAAATTGAGGAGCAGCGATATGTTGCTTCCTACATTGCCGACCAGCTGAAAAGCCTGACGGTTGACTATGATGAACATGGGCCACGCACTGTCAGAGCGGCCAATCTGGTACACTTACGCAGTGATTTCTCATTTAACTTGCCCACGAATGTGTCAGTATGCGAGCTGCTCCAAACCCTCCACCCCACTCCTGCCGTGTGCGGTCTGCCCAAGCAGAATGCCTATCATTTCATTCTGTCTCACGAGAGCGCACCACGATTATACTATAGCGGTTTCATGGGTCCCATCAACTTCCAGGAAGAGACTCATCTTTATGTCACCCTACGCTGTATGCAGATAAGCCAGCAAGGCCACCACACGCTCTATGCTGGGGGCGGGCTGCTCCGTGAGAGCATCGAGGAACAGGAATGGCTGGAAACCGAGGCAAAACTTGAGACGATGCGTTCGTTGCTTATTGACCAGTAAAACGAGATACTATTCATTATAAAGATTCCAAAGGTGTACAGTAATAAAGATCATGTCAACATACTGACCGCCCTGCTTGTTGAACACGGCATCTGCCATGCTGTGGTCTGCCCCGGCTCACGCAATGCTCCCATTGTACACAATCTCAACGAGTGCCCTGACATCAACTGTTATCCAGTTACCGACGAGCGTTCGGCAGGCTTTTTTGCACTCGGAATAGCGCAGGCTACTGACCAGCCTGTTGTGGTATGTGTGACATCGGGTACTGCATTGCTCAATCTTGCCCCTGCCGTGGCAGAAGCTCATTATCAACATCAGTCACTCATTATTATTTCTGCCGACCGCCCCGCCAGATGGATTGACCAACTTGACGGCCAGACTCTGCGCCAGCCTGGTGCTTTGAGACCATGGGTAGCCGGCACCTTCAGTTTGCCTGAAGACGACAAGTGGCACAGTAATCGAATGGTAAACGAGGCCCTGATGAAAGCTACCACTGACTGCCGCCCCTGTGTCCATATCAATGTGCCTATCAGTGAACCCTTGTTTCAGTTCACTGTAGCCACTCTTCCAGCAGAACGCATGATCCGCCTCTATGCTCCTGATTCGGGTTACCATGCACTGCCTCAAGCACTTATCGATGACATGTTACAGGCAGAGCGCCCTCTCATTGTGTTCGGCCAGCTTAGTCCCCGCCGCTTTCACTATGAGGGCATGGACTATCTGTTCTCCCACATCATTGTACTTCATGAGTCACTGGCCCCCATGACCAGCGTGAGCCATTTTGACGAGGTGTTAGAGACGCCGCGACCCGAACTTCAACCCGATGTCATCCTCTATGTGGGCGACGCCATCGTCAGCAAGCGCCTGAAGCACTTCTTGCGTCAAGCGTCAGATGCACGCACCTGGCGCATCAGCCTCACAGGGCAGGTGGAAGATACTTTCCAGAATCTGAACGGCCTCATTGTCGGTGATGCTGAAGTCTTATTACAGGCCCTCAGCGACAGGCTGTCAAATCATACCGTTAATAGCAGTGCTGCCGAATACCGACGCAAGTGGCTGCATTTGCTGTCTGAAGCCAGGAAGCTGTCTGAAGCCACAGCTTTGCCTTTTTCAGAAGGTGCTGCGGTACGTGAATTCGAGCGCCAGCTGCAACAGGCAGACTATGCTTTTGATGTTCACTATGCCAACTCCATGCCAATACGCCTTGCCAACAGGTATGCGCAAGGTCATCCGGTCTGGTGCAATCGAGGGGTGAATGGAATTGAAGGGAGCCTGTCTACAGCTGCTGGTTTCTCGGCTGTTGCACGAACGCTCAGCTCCTCCATGGTGTTCTGCGTCATTGGCGACCTCAGCTTTTTCTACGACCAGAATGCCCTCTGGAACCAAAACCTCGGTGGAAACTTCCGCATCTTGCTGCTTAACAACGGACGTGGGGCCATCTTCGACCAGTTACCGGGTCTGGAGAATAGTCCGGCCTGCCACACATTCATAGCTGGAGCCCATGCCACCACTGCAGAAGGCATCTGCCGGCAAAACGGAGTTGACTATTTCCGGGCAGAGAATGCAGGACAACTCCAACAAGGCATCGCCTGGCTGCTTGTCCCCCATGCTGTTCGCCCCATGCTGCTTGAAGTCATTTTCAGCTGAGGCTTCACCACCATTCACCGCTCATATTTGAAGCTGCTGCCTCCCACGAACTCACGCATGATAGAGGTGGGTGGAATTTCCTGGTCACTCACAGGAATGAAGTAGCGGATAAACTTCAACAAGCGGTGAGCCTCGGCATATTCCTCGCAGTTCTTGGGTACCGACATCAGGATTATTTCGGCATGAGGTCTAAGCACAGCAAACTCAATGTTCAGCGCTGAGTTGAACATCACGTCAGCCGTTTCCTGGAAAGGCAGTATCCATTGCTGCTCGGCTTCACACACATTGTGCCACTGGCTGATAGTTTCCCTGGCGGTAAAGGCCCCTTTGTTGTAGTCCCGGATGATGCGTCGCAACAGCCGGTTGTCACTGGTGGGAATCCAGTTGTGGTCATCGAGCGAGATGCTGGTCAGTGCCGACACGAAAATCTTATACTTCCCCTCGTTGGGTATCTTCTCCGTCAGCAATGGGTTCAAGGCGTGAATGCCCTCTATGATCAGTACCGTGTCTTTCTGCAGACGCAGCTTCTTGCCGTTGTACTCACGCTTTCCTGTGGTAAAATTGTACTCAGGCACTTCCACTGACTCGCCACGCATCAGCCGCATCAGATGATCTTCCAGCAATTGGCAGTCAACAGCCTTGATATTGTCAAAGTCGTACTGGCCATTCGGCAGCAGTGGGGTATCAACACGGTTTACGAAATAATCGTCAGTGGAGAATGACAGCGGCCTCAGGCCACAGGCTTTCAACTGCACAGACAGTCGCTTGCAGAAGGTAGTCTTTCCTGATGATGAAGGCCCTGTGATCAGCACCACCTTCTTCATCTTGTCGGCTATGGTCTCGGCTATTTTCACAATTTTCTTCTCTTGCAGGGCCTCGCTGACTTGAATCAGTTCCGAGCCATTGCCATTCAGCACAGCCTTGTTCACATCGCCGGCATTGGCAAGGTGCATGATGACGTCCCAGTGAACTTTCTCCGCAAAGACCTCAAAGGTGCGCGGCTGCTCCACTTTCTCCGTCAGCTTCGAGGGGTCCTTCCAGTCAGGCACCCGTAGCAGCAGCCCCTCGGCATAGCGCTCCACTCCCCATACCTGAAGATAGCCGGCCGATGGGACGAGCGGTCCATAATAGTAGTCCACGGTGTCACCCAGCGTGAAGTAGTCCGTGTAGGCCTGTCCACTGGACTCCAGCAACTTCACTTTATCCGAGAACCCACGCTCAGCGAATATACGGACGGCCTCTTCTGTCGGTGTCTCATAGCGCCGGAAAGGCATGTCAAGGTCGATGATTTCCTGCATGCGCTCCCTGATACGCTCCAAGTCATTGTCGGTCAGGCTTCCCCTGGCTTCTGAGGGAGTCTTCCTCAGATTGCAGTAGAAGCCTCCGCTCAGTGCATACTCTATGAAGAGTTTTGAGCCGGGGAAAGTGTCAACACATGCCTTGTAGAGCACAAAGCACAGCGAACGCACATAAGCCCTGTGGCCACTGCCTTCACGAGCATCCAGGAACTCCACATCGCGGTTATGGTAGATACGGAACTTCAGTCCCTGTGACACATTGTTCACCTTGGCTGATACGACAGGATAAGGAAGCTTTATGCTCTTTGCGAACTCCTGATACACATCCAGCAGCGTGATTCCCTCCGGGAAGCTCTTCGTGATGCCACTGTTCTTGCAGCGTATTTGTAACATAGTTTCGGTTATTGATAAAATGAATCATCCAAAGGGCCTACAGTCCGCGAGCTTTCCAAATGCGCTCCTTGGCAGCATTGATTTCCTGGAATTTCTTTTCGGCGGCTCGTCTCACGTCATCGCCCAACTTGGCCACGCGGTCTGGGTGATGTTCCAATGCCAGTCGGCGATATGCCTTCCTCAGTTCGTCATCTGTTGCTGTCGGGCTGACGCCAAGCACCTTGTAGGCATCCTCCAGGGTATCGCCAGTCATGTGCAGCATGGAATCGACTTCGCTGGCCGACAGTTGCATCCACTGTGCCACTTCCTTCAAAGCCACCAGTTCCGAGTCGTCCACACGGCCATCGGCCTGGGCTATCATCACAAGGAAATTGAGCAGCTGCAGGCGTCCGCTGTAGTCCAGGAAGCGGGCTATCTCTTCACAGCTCTTCCTGATGGTGCGGCGGAAGGCAATACGGCCCTCCTTCTTCTCCTCTTCAAAGAGCTTCAGCAGGATGTCATTGCCCTGCTGCGTGGCCACCTCGCCAAAATTCTGCCGCAGGAAGTTGCGAACCACCTCCATCTCGGAATGCATCACCTTGCCATCGGCCTTGATGATATACGAGGAAAGAACCAGCATGGAGAGCAGGAAGCTGTTACGGTCGCCCTGCTCCTGGTTCTGCTGGCCCTGGTCATTGCTGAACTCCACCTTCTGCTCACCACCCGTCGACAAGGAGTCGAAGAACGAGCCCAGAAGAAACCCGAGGATGCCGCCTAGAGGCCCCAGGACAATCCAGCCCAGATAGCCGGCAATCCATTTGCCCAGTCCCATATATTTGTTTTGTCTTTGATGATTCTACTATAGTTCTCACCCAATGACGTTCATCAGGAAATCAACGGCTCCGTTGACGCCAAATTTCTTCACGTTGAGGGTCACGTCGTAATTGCGGGCGTCCTGCCAGTCACTCCCCGTGTAGGTCTTGGTATAGAGCTCACGCGAGTAGTCGTTGTCAACAATCATGGCGGCAGCGTCGCGCTCAGAGATGTCGTATTTCTCTGCTATTCGACGCTTACGGCAGTCATCATCAGCATGAATAAAAATCTTCAGCACATTGGGATAGTTACGGAAGATGTGGAATCCACAGCGTCCGATGATCACACACGACTCCCCTTCAGCTATGTGGCGAATGGCCTCAGCCTGAGCCTCAAACAACTGGTGCGATGTCTGGTCGTGCTCTTGTCCATTATACTCGGCACCTGCCATATACTGACGATAGAAACTGGTGAAATCATCGCGCCAGAGCGGATTGCGGGCCTCTATCTTCTCCACGGCATCCTCGACGGTGCAGAAACGGCGGG
>CAMNJH010000042.1 GCA_946541275.1 uncultured Prevotellaceae bacterium | reverse complement strand
TATCGTTTATTGTTTATTGTTTATTGTTTTCAAATGTTGACGGTGATGGTCTGCAGGTCGGCATCGGCGCTGGATGTGCCTACCATGACTTCATACTGCCCGGGCACCACGCGCATGGTGTTGGTCTGGGCATCCCAGTTCTCAAACTGGCTGCGGGGCAGGTCGATGGTGACCTGACGGCTCTCGCCAGCCTTTAGCGTGACACGCTGGTAGGCACGCAGCGTCTTCAGCGGGCCCTCGGCATCGGCGGTGCGGCGCAGGTACACCTGTACGGTCTCGGTTCCGGGGCGCTTGCCGGTGTTCTTCACGGTGAGCGACAGCTTTCCGTTGTCATACTGGGGAGCGCTGGTGGTGAAGGTGGTGTAGCTCAGTCCGTAGCCGAAGGGGTAGAGGGGCTGGCCTTTGAAGTAGCGGTAGGTGCGGTCCTGCATGCGATAGTCCAGGAAGTCGGGCAGCTGCGAGTCGTCCTTATAGAACGTCATGGGCAGCTTGCCGCTGGGGTTCGTCTTTCCGGTGATGACCTCGGCCAGGGCTTGTCCGCCCTGCTCGCCACCATACCAGGCTTGCAGGATGGCATCGCAGCATTCGGCTTCGGGGGCCAGGGCCACGGCGCCGCCTGAGCAGTTGACAAAGATGACCTGCTTGCCGGCCTCGTGGAGCATGCGCAGGAAGTCGCGCTGGGCCTGGGGCAGCTCAATGCTGGTGCGGTCGCCGCCCTTGAAACCTGGCTCCTCGACCCTCATCTGCTCTCCCTCCACGCGTGGCGAGATGCCGCCCACGAAGACCACGGTCTTGGCGGAGCCCAGCTGGTCGAGAATCTGCTGGCGCGTGGGAGTGTACTTCTTGCGGACGTCGAACTGCAAGGCTGCCAGATCATCCTCCTGTACATATTCTATGGTGAGGCGATACTCCTTGCCGCCCTTGACGGTCAGCTCGTAGTTGGCGTCCTGAATGCGCTTGCGGCTGCGCCATACGTTGATAATGGTGTCGCCGTCGAGCAGGACTCTCATCTTGTCGTCACCGCTGATGTGCAGTTGCAACTGCTCGTCCTGGCTGGCTTTGAAGGTGCCCTCGTAACGGGCAGAGAAATGCTCCAGCCTGACACCGGGAGCAAAGACGGTGGCTCCGCCGTTGCTCAGCTTGATGGGCTCTGCATAGACGGCTGTGGCCACGGGCTGGCCCTCCATCTGGTCATTGTTCCAGTAGGTGCCTTTCAGGCCGTGCTTGCCATCGGGGGTAAAGAAGTTGTTATAGAAGCTCTCGAACACCTCGCTGCGTGTCAGTCCGCAACCAGGTACGTACTTCACGTTCTTGCCCAGCAGGTTCTGCAGGCCCTGAAGCGCGGTGATGGTATAGGTGGGATAGCCGGAGTAGTTGCCCCACATCATCACGCTGTCATTGGCGTTGGGGCCCATGACGGCCACCTGGCGGGCGGAGGCCTTCAGAGGCAGGACGCCGTTGTTCTTCAGCAGGACGATGCCTTCGCGGGCTATCTGAAGCGCCAGCTCCTTGTGCTCCTTTGAGGCTACCACGCTCTCAGGAATCTTTGTCCACTCCACCTGGTCGTCGGGGTCGAAGTCGCCCAGCTTCAGGCGGCCAATGAGCAGGCGGCGCAGGCTGGTGTCGATTTCCTTCTCACTGATCCAGCCTTTCCTGACGGCTTCGGGCAGTATGCGGTAGACACTGCCACACTCCAGGTCAGTACCGGCACGGACGCCGATGGCAGCTGCCTGCTCGCCCGTCTCCACCACATTGTGATAGCGGGGCAGGAAGTCGGAGATGGCTCCGCAGTCGCTGGTAATGAGGCCCTTGAAGCCCCATTCGTCGCGCAGTATCTGCTGCTCATAGCGCGTCTGGGCGCAGCAGGGCTCGCCGTCAATGCGCTGATAGGCGCACATGACTTCTTCCACATTTCCCTCCTGCACCAGCGCCTTGAAGGCGGGCATGTAGGTCTCCCACAGGTCGCGCTCGGGCAGGTCTTCAATGTTGAAAGTGTGGCGGTTCCACTCTGGGCCGCTGTGCACGGCATAGTGCTTGGCACAGGCCAGCAGCTTGCGGTATTTGGCATTGTCGGGGCCCTGCAGGCCACGCACTACGGCAATGCCCATGCGGGAGGTGAGGTAGGGGTCTTCGCCATAGGTCTCCTGACCGCGTCCCCAGCGTGGGTCACGGAAGATGTTGATGTTGGGGGTCCAGAACGAGAGGCTTTGGTACTGCCTGACCCTGCCGCTCCTCTTGGCCTGCTGGTTCTTGACTCGTGCCTCATCGCTGACGGCATCGAAAACCTTGTACACCAGGGCGTCGTCCCATGAGGCGGCCATGGCCGTGGTGATGGGGAAAACGGTGGCAAAGCCATTGCGCCCCACACCATGCAGGGCCTCATTCCACCATTCAAAGGCTGGAACGCCCAGCCGCTCGATGGCAGGCGAACTGTTCATCATCAGTTTTGCTTTCTCCTCAAGGGTGAGACGGCTCAGCAGGTCTTCGGCACGCTGCTCAATGGATAGCTGCGTATTCTGGAAAGGGAACTGCTGGGCAGCAGCGCTCAGCGTGGCTGCCAGTGCAAGGGATGCCAAAAAGATTTTCTTCATATTGTTGCTCGTTTTATTTGATAATAAATTTGCGGCCTTCGCAGATGTAGATGCCTGCGGGAAGTCCTTCGGTGCTGGTGGCATGGGCACGTACCAGTCGGCCACGAGTGTCGTAGATGTTGCGTGGCGTGGCCTCGGTAATCACCTCATTGATGGTGGTGTCGATATTCTTCACGAAGAGCAGACCTTCGCTGATGCGGCTGGTGTCCCAGTCGATGCCTCCCTGGAAGTCAAACTTCGGCGTGCCCTCCACGGTCTTGGCGGTGAAGATGCGTATGCTGTCGCCCACCTGCAGTGAGTTGCTGGCAGCAGCGACGATGCGGATGGTTCCTTTCAGGGTCAGCTTGTTGATGCCTGCCAGGCTGGTGCAGCCATTGCTGGTGGCCGTGGCACACGAGCCGGCAGAGAAGGACAGAACGCCATTGTCATTCAGGGTGACATTCTTTTCGTTTATGTAGATGGTGCCCGTAGTGGTGCTTTCGGTGGCACCGGGGCGCAGCATTCCGTTGACGGTGATGGAAGAGTTCTTCAAAGGATTGGACTGCTTGTTGCTGCCTGAGAGCATGCCGTTCTGTCCGATGGTCAGCGAGCCTGTACCCAGTAGGCCATGCGTCATCAGCAGCAGCTCGCCCTCGGTGATGTTCGTGCTTCCGGTGTTGGAGTTGGCGCCGCTCCATGTGATGCGCCCGCTGCCCATCTTGGTCAGGTTGGCATTCGACGTGACAGAGCCCAGGAACGTCCAGTTCTCGTCGTTGCCCACCTGCCAGGTGTTGGCACCTACGCTCGAACCGTTGCTGAAGGTGCAGCTGCCGCCCAGCTTGCCCGAGCCTGACACCTTGCCGATGCGGAAGGTCTTTCCGCTGTTCTGCACCTCCACATTGGCTGCAATGTTCATGGTGCCCTTGGGCATGCCTTTGTTGGTGTCGAGCGTGAAGCGCAGCACACTGGGGTCGTCCAGGCTGGAAGTAGGCTTCAGCGTGCCCTCAAAGTTGCTGAAGTCGCACTGGATGGGTGTGCGTGTGGCGTAGTAGTTCGTTCCTTTCTCAGTGACGCAGTAGATGGTGATGGTGCCCTGGCCTGTGACCTTATTGGTATAGGTGGAGCGGTTGGCCAGATACCATGAGCCCTGCTTCTCGGCAGGAATATAGACGGTGTAGCTGGAACCAGTGTTCTCCTTCAGCGTTCCTCCCTGATATTCTATGGTCTTGGCGGGCGTGTTGCAGCTGATGCACTGCACGGTGCCTGCCATCAGCACCATGCGCTGCAGGCTTGAGTTAGCCACATTGAGCTTCATCCAGCCGGCACCTTTCTTTGTCAGCTTGGTACCCGTCATGGCGCGGGCCACGACGAAGTCGGCCGAGTTGTTGATGACACCGCCGTCGTCACCCACGAACTGAATGGCCGAGCCATTGGTAACGGTGGCCGTGGCGCGCAGCTCGGCACCATTCTCCATGATGAATTTGCTGGCCTGGGTGGTCATGCCTCCCAGATTGCCCTTGGCCTGGTTGGCATTGGCCAGTGACGTGACCGACACGATGCCACCCGAGAGGCGGTTACCGCCCGTATAGGTGTTCTCATTAGAGATGGTGAGCGTGGCCTTGCCTTGCTTCACCAGCGTGGTGTTGCCCACCAGTGAGCCTGTACCTTTGAAGGAATAGGGCTTGGTGTCGTTGGTGACGAACACGGTGTCGGCCTCCAGGTCGCCGTTGATGGTCACGCTGAATTGTGTGGCGCTATCGTCGAAATGCACGTTGTCGCCCGTGACGAAGAAATTGCTCTCGCCATTCAGGCTGAAGTTCTCCACATCGGCCAGGTTCCAGATGTTGCTCTCGGCTCCGGTCCAGAAGATGTCCTCAGCATCACGCATACCGCTGATTTCCACATAGAGCTTTCCTTCCTCCTGCAGCAACGCCGTCTTCAGCTTGGAGTCAATGCCTTCCAGGCGTATCTTGTCGAGCCCTGCGATGTCCTGGCTCACCTCGCCGATGAGATAGCGTCCCAGCGTCAGCTCTTCGTTGTTGTCCAGATGAGTGACGAACTCAAACACAGGAGCCAGGTATTTGGGGCCGTAGTTCCAGTTCTTGGTTTCAACGGTCAGCTGGTTGGCTTTTATCTGGTCGGACGTGCCATCCTGATAGAGGTCGAAGATGATGCGCGAGCCAAACCCCATCTGTAGCGATGTGGTGGTGATGGCACCCTTGTTGTCGGCTCCGCCTGGGCGCATCTTGGCGTCGTAATCCATCTTGATGCCACCCATGAAGCGGCCGCCGTTGCTGTTCAGTTCGGCAAAGCGGTTCAGCCACAGGGGCGAGCTCTGCAGGGAACCGTCGAAGCTGAGCACTCCTGCCCATACATCAGTAGGCCCCGTGTACGTCTGCTCCACAGGGGGCAGTATCAGTGTGCCGTCGCCCTGCTTCACCAGCCGGGTGGCTCCTGTGAAGGCGCCGCCGTCGACCGTGCAGGTATAGAAGGTGTAGTTAATCTTTGGGTTGCCGCTGGTGTTGTTGCTGTTCGTGCCTTGCACCCATGAGGGCACGTTGAATGTCACCACCCAGGGCGAGGCTCCGTCCTCGACGGTCACCTTGGTGTCGTTGGTCTCGCATACAATGGCGTGCTTGTCGTTCAGGGCGCTGCCGATGGTCCCATTGTTGCTCACCTCAGTGCGGTCGGTCATGGTGAGTGGGGGTGGAGCCACGGTGATTCCCTCCAGCTCGCCCAGGAAATAGCTGGCGTGAGGCGGCTGGTTGTAGCCCATGCTCTCCCATACCATTCCCTGACGGTACTGGTGGTCGTGCCAGAGGGTGTAGTTGCGGTAGTTGGTCTTTATGTTGGTAGTGTACACGCGTACATACTTATTATCGCTGGTGCGTACAATGATTTCCTCTCGCCAGTCGCCCAGTATGTCGCCCGTGGCCGAGGGCGTGTTCTTGGTCCAGTTGCAGTTGGCAGTACCATCGGCGGTGAACACCACGCTGCCGTCAGCTTTGAACACCCGGCTGGCTCCTTCACGCGAGGAGGCCCCGTCGAGGCCCTCTTCCAGCAGGTCGCCGTCCCAGTAGATGCGGAAATTATTGGTGAAGCCCGAGGGTCCGCCGTTGATGACCTTGTCGCTGACACACGAGATGGTCCCCGACTGCGAAGAATGACCGATGGCTCCAGGATAGCTGTTCGAGAAGTTTCCACACAGCGCACGCCCGTCGTCGCCGGTAGACTGCAATCGGTAGTAAATCTTCGATGTCGTGGCGTCGCGGTAGTTCATGGCAGGCTCGTCCTCATTGCAGGCAAAAATCTCCTGTCCGTGGCGGTAGGGGTCGAAGTCACTGCAGTGCTGGGCGTCACCATGACCCAGGCCTGTGGTGGAGAGCCCCTTTCCATTGTCGTCGATGACCATTGAGCCGAACACTATCTCATCGCGACCGTCCCAGTCTACGTCGGCAATGCCGTAGTTATGATAGCCGTTTCCATACCAGGGGTCGTTCCAGCCGTTGTTGTTCGACCATTCCCAATACTGGGTGAGCTGGTGGGTGACGGGGTCAACGGAGAAGGCTTTCATGTGGTGCTTGGTGTAGCAGCCCCGGCCCAGGAAGATGAAGGGGTGGCGTCCGTCCAGGAAGGGAGCGCCAAAATAGTGCTTCGTGGCACGATGGCCATAGCCGTCGCCCCAGTCGTTCACATCGCCTCGTGGCAGCGGATAGGTCATCCACAGCTGGCCGCCGTTGCCGATGGGGTAGGGCTTGCCCGTGGCACCCTCCAGGTAGAGCAGGTATTCAGCCCCCTGGTTCGTATAGGTCATGTTGGCGGTTTGCAGCACACTGCCCCGGGTGTTCACGTTCATGTTGCCAATGTTTTGCGTAGTGCCGTCGGCATAGTGTATGATCATGTTGTCGGCACCGCGCATCAGGATCTCAGCCTTGCCGTCGCCGTCCCAGTCGTAGCCCACGGCATCATATTGCTCGTCGGGGCCGCTGACCATGTTGGGACCCAGGTCGATGTACCAGAGCCTTTCGCCCTGCAGGTTGTAGCATTCAATGTGGTTGAAGGCCGAATCGTTGGCCACCGAGCTGCCGTCGGGGCCATAGTTGCGCTTCATGATGAACTCACTCACGCCGTCGCCATCCACGTCGGCCAGGGCGATGTCGTTGATGTTGTAGTCTTTGGTGATGTCAGTGCCGCGGCGCGAATAAATCTTCTGCACGGCAAACTGGATGTACTGCTGTGAGCTGCGCTTCACCTCGGCTGACTTGGGCTGTTCAACGCCCCTCACCACAGCGGCCACCTGGTAGGTTGAACCGGCCTTTCCTGCTGCATCCACATAGTTGGATACCTCAAGTGGCTCGTCGTTCACCTTCACCCCGTCACGATACAGGTTATACTTCGTGTCGTAATATTCCTCGCCGAAAATTCTCCAGCTGACAAAGCTGCCACTTCCAGAGGGAACGGCAACCAGTCCGCGGTCCAGTTTGTCTGTTGGGCGCTGTGCCTGTAGCCCCAGGGCTCCCAAGGCAAAGGCCAGTAAAGAGATGATTAGTTTTCTCATGTTTGTATGCTTGTTTTTGTTATTGTTTGCAAATTTCCGTGCAAAGTTACGAAAAGTCGAGAGCAAAACAAAAGAAAACATTTCTTTTTTTGCTGAGACGGAGTAATTTCGCGTCTGTAAGGCGCAAAGTTACGAAAAAACGAGTGGAGAACAAAACAAATTCATTTGTTTTTTTATCCGAGTGCTAGGAGTTTCCTTGAGCAAAGCGAAAATGAAATTAATGAAGATAAATCGGATTAGGCGTCATGCTTCTTGTGCTGAACACGGCATGTGTCGGTGCTTGACACGGCATGTGTCGGTGCTTGACACGGCATGTTTCGACGCAGGCGAAGGGGACTGTTAAAGCAGGGATTCCGTTTGAGCAAAATGCAACTCAAATCAAAAATTAGCTTTCTTTTTGTAAAATAATTATTGGAAAATGTTTGCAGATTAATATTTTATTTGTACCTTTGCGGCGCAAAACAAACAAGGTAAAAAGATTATGAGCAAAATAATACAGCCTCTGAGCTATAAACGCTTGCTTGACATGCGCCAGACGGAGCAGGGTATCAAACTGATCAAGGAGTTCTTCCAGCAGAATCTGAGCACCGAGCTTCGGCTGCGCCGCGTCACGGCACCGCTCTTCGTGCTGAAAGGCCTGGGCATTAATGACGACCTGAACGGTGTGGAGCGCCCGGTGAGCTTCCCCATCAAGGACCTGGGCGACGCCAGGGCAGAGGTGGTGCACTCGCTGGCCAAGTGGAAGCGGCTGACGCTGGCCGAATATCAGATAGAGCGAGGCTACGGCGTGTATACCGACATGAACGCCATCAGGGCTGATGAGGAGCTGGACAACCTGCATTCGCTCTATGTGGACCAGTGGGACTGGGAGGCTGTCATCGGGAGGGAAGACAGGTCGGTGGCTTTCCTGAAAGACGTGGTGAGCCGCATCTATTCTGCCATCCGCCGCACGGAATACCTGACTTGCGAGACCTATCCGCAGTTGAAGCCCTTCCTGCCCGACAGGATACACTTCATTCACAGCGAGGAGCTGCTGCGTATGTACCCCGGCAAGACGGCCAAGGAGCGTGAAGACGCCATCTGCGAGGCCTATGGGGCCGTGTTCATCATTGGCATTGGCGGTGAACTGTCGAATGGGGAGAAACACGATGGGCGTGCACCTGACTATGACGACTGGTCGACGGTGGCTGAGAACGGACAGAAGGGCCTGAATGGCGACATCCTCATCTGGTATCCCGTCCTGGGGCGCTCCATCGAGCTGTCGTCCATGGGTATTCGTGTGGACAAGGAGAGCCTGCTCCGGCAGCTGAAGCTGTCGCACCAGGAAGAGCGCGAACAGCTGTTCTTCCACCAGCAGCTGCTCAGTGGCAAGCTGCCTTTGAGCATCGGAGGAGGCATAGGGCAGAGCCGCTTGTGCATGGTGATGCTTCATAAAGCTCACATTGGCGAGATTCAGGCCAGCATCTGGCCGGAGGATATGCGGCGTGAGTGTAAGGAGCTGGGCATGCCACTTATTTGAGAGGTGAGAGGTAAGAGGTAAGAGAATAGCTTGTAAAACTTGAATAAAATATATAGGAAAAAATTTGCCCATGTGGGAATTAATCCGTAATTTTGCGCGGTAAACAAAAAAGAACGCGACATGAATTACGAGGAAATGCTGAAAGCCCGCGAAGGTATGATGCCCAACAAGGAGCAGCTGCCGATGGGTTCGTTTTACAAAAAGCAAATAGATCGCAAGTACCGTTTCGTTGTAGAGCTGAAGCCCACGCTGGCTGACAGCCTGCTCTTCTGTGATGGGTTACGCCGTGACCAACAGATAGCTGATGAGCAGCAGATAGAAGGGCTGATACCCTTCAAGCTCCACGAGGACAGTGGAGGTGTGTATGAGCTTGAGTTCCTGTCGGGTAGCTATCTCACGCTCAACCAATTGCTTTATTCCAATCCGGCCATCGTGGCGCAGCGGGGATTCGTTGATGACCTGCTGAAAGACCTGGGCGGCCTGCTTGAGCGGTTGCATGAGCAGGGCATCTATCAGCTGTGTCTTGCTCCTCAGAACATCTTTGTCACGAAAAGTGGCTACAACCCCGCTTTGCTGTGCCACGGCTCTTCCTACCGGGGGATGAAGAATCAGTCGGAATTGTATGACGGCTTTCAAAACTTCGTTGCCCCAGAAGTGCTGGATGGCGGTGAGGTGGACGCCCGGAGCGACGTGTATGCGCTGGGCCGGCTGATAGAGCAGCTTTACAGCAACGGCCCCATGCCGTCGGAGTATAAACTGGTGGTTAAGAAGGCCACGGCCGAAGATCCCGCTAAGCGATACGGCTCGCCGCTCGAAATGCTCTCGGCTGTAGTGACCAAGCGCACCACCAAGCGCTCGCTGATGACGCTGGCAGGTGCTGTGGTGGTCGGTGCGCTGCTGGTGTGGCTCTTCTTCGACCTGCTGCCCGAAAAAGCCCACGTGGAGTTCGTTGACGGCAAAGGCCTGAAGGAGGAGAAGGACCCCTTTGCCGAGGAATATGAAACGGAATATACTGATGACATGGATCCTTACCTGGATCCAGAGATAGTGGCGTTCCTTGACTCCATTGGGCCTATGAGCGATGATGAGGTGAAGAAGCTTTCTGACTCAATCAATTCGGTCCAGACGCTGGAGCGCATTTTCAATCGCCGATTTGGTGAGAGAGCTAAAAAGACCCTGTCGAAGCTCTATGAAGACGAGCAGCTGGGTTCGAGTGAGACCGAGTTCATGGGGAAGAGTGGCCAGGCGATGGACGAGCTGATGGAATATGCACGCAAGCTCAGTGAAGAGACCGGCATCCCTGTGGACCAGGCAAACAGTCTGGCCTCGCAAATCATTTCACGGACGCAGACGGAACTGCAGAAGAATGTGACCCAATATGGGGCAATGACTGAAACACAACCAGATAACGAATAAATAATAAAGTAAAAAATGAGAAGCAGAACAGCTGATTGGTTTGAGTGTAAAATACGCTATGAGAAGACCATGGAAGACGGTCTTCAGAAGAAAGTAGTAGAAGCATATGTGGTGGATGCGCTGAGCTTTACTGAGGCCGAGCAACGGATTATGGAGGAGATGTCGTCGTACATCAGTGGTGCATTTGAAGTGAGCGACATCAAGCGGGCTGCCTATAAGGAGATATTCTTCAGTGACGAGGAGACGGCCGACCGCTGGTATAAGGCCAAGCTGCAGTTCATCACCATTGATGAGAAGACGGATAAGGAAAAACGCTCGAACGTAAACTATCTGGTGCAGGCCGGCACGCTGAATGGCGCCGTGAGGAATCTGGACGAAGTGATGGGCGGAACCATGATTGACTATGTCATAGCCGCCGTGGCCGAAACCACGCTGGAGGATGTCTTCGAATACAAGAAGAAAGAAAAGGAAGCCGTGCCCGAATACGAAGGATAGCTTATGTATCCAGTAAAGGAAAACCTGCATCGGGTGCTCGACGCGCTGCCTGAAGGCGTGCGGCTGGTGGCCATCAGCAAATATCATCCTGCTGAATACATCCTGGCGGCCTATGAAGAAGGGCAGCGCTTGTTCGGCGAAAGCCATGAGCAGGAAATACGGGAGAAGCATGCCGCTCTGCCCAGTGATATTGAATGGCATTTCATAGGCCATCTTCAGACGAACAAGGTGAAGTACATAGTGCCATATATTTCCATGATTGAGGCCGTTGACTCACTGAAGCTGCTGCGTGAGATAGAGAAGCAGGCAGCCAAGGCTGGCAGGGTGGTGAAGGTGTTGCTGGAGCTGCATATTGCCGAGGAAGACACGAAGTACGGTCTGACGCCCGAGGCCTGCAGGGAACTGCTTGACGCCGGCGAATGGCGGCAGATGGAGCATGTGCAGATATGCGGCCTGATGATGATGGCCTCGAATACCGATGACGAGCAGCAGATAGTCAGTGAGTTCAGGCGGGCTGCTGACTTCTTTGATGAAGTGAAGGCAGCCTATTTCTATGACGACCCACAGTTCTGTGAGCGCTCCTGGGGCATGAGCGACGACTATCAGCTGGCCATTAGAAACCATTCTACCATGGTCAGGGTGGGTACCGCTATCTTTGGCCCAAGAATCTATTGAACACACACCATGCCAGCTCCCATATATATTATTGAGGAAGAGAAACTGCGCCGCAACCTGGCGCTGATAGCCGGTGTGGCCAGACGGGCCGATGTGGAAATCATCCTGGCTTTCAAGGCCTTCGCACTGTGGAAGACTTTCCCCATCTTCCGTGAGTACATCAGCAGCACTACGGCCAGCTCGCTCTGTGAGGCCCGGTTGGCCATGGAGGAATTCGGGCACAAGGCCCATACGTTCTCACCCGCCTATACGGATGAGGAAATCGACATGATTGCTGCCTGTAGTAGTCATCTGACCTTTAATTCACTATCGCAGTATGAGCGGCTGCACGAGCGGGTGGGGGAGAAGGTGAGCATAGGGCTGCGCGTCAATCCTGAATACAGCGAGGTGGGAACGCTGCTGTACAATCCCTGTGCTCCCGGTACACGTTTCGGCGTGACCAGCGACAAACTGCCTGAGAAGCTGCCGGCTGGCGTGGAGGGCTTCCACTGTCACTGCCACTGTGAGAGCGGGGCCGACGTGCTGCAGCGCACATTGGTGCACATAGAGGAGAAATTCAGCCGTTGGTTCCCTCAGCTAAAGTGGCTCAACCTGGGTGGAGGCCATCTGATGACGCGCAAGGACTACGACGTGGACCTGCTGGTGACTATCCTTCAGGGCCTGCATGCCCGCTACCCCTGGCTGAAAATCATCCTGGAGCCGGGAAGTGCCTTCGCCTGGCAGACGGGGCCGCTGGTGAGCCATGTGGTGGACATCGTGGAAGACAAGGGCATCAGCACGGCAATACTCGACGTGAGTTTCACCTGTCATATGCCTGACTGTCTGGAGATGCCCTATTTCCCTGAAGTCCGTGGGGCTGAGCATGTGGATGAAGCACTCTTCCACTCGTCGTCCCAGCCTTCCCATCTCTATCGGCTGGGGGGCAATAGTTGTCTCAGCGGCGACTTCATGTCGGCCTGGCAGTTCGACCATGAGCTGCAAGTGGGTGAAGAAATCATATTTGAAGACATGATTCACTATACTACCGTGAAAACCAATATGTTCAACGGCATTTCCCATCCCGCCATTGCCATGCTTCACGCCGATGGCCGCCTGGAGATGCTTCGTGAGTATGGCTTCGATGACTATCGCAGCCGTATGGATTGAGCCGCCATTCATGTACTTAAATCAATAATTGCCCCCCAAAAGGAAAAATAATTGTAGAAACATAGCAGGATTTAAATTATTTTAAGTAACTTTGCAGCCGTTTATAAACAATAGGTAATGAGTAAAGAGCTATTAACTCCGGATTTTATCTTTGAATCGAGCTGGGAAGTTTGCAACAAAGTTGGTGGTATTTACACTGTGCTCTCAACAAGAGCTAAGACGCTTCAAGAAGCTTTTCATGACAGAGTAATCTTTATCGGCCCCGACTTTTGGAAAGAGAAGGAATCACCCTATTTCTGCGAAGATAAATCGCTGTTGGCCGAGTGGCAGTGGCAAGCAAAGGAGCAAGGCCTGAAAGTAAGGGCCGGGCGCTGGACGGTGCCCGGAGAGCCCATTGCCATCCTTGTTGACTTCAACCCTTACTTTGAGAAGAAGAATGAAATCTATGGTTGGCTGTGGGAGAACTACGGCGTGGACTCCCTTCATGCCTATGGCGACTATGACGAGGCTTCTATGTTCAGCTATGCCGCTGGCCTGGTGGCTGAGAGCCTGTATCATTTCATCAACGGGAAAACGGAGATGGGGGATGAGAAACAGGTGGTCTATCATGCCAATGAGTGGATGTGTGGCCTGGGCGCCCTCTACCTGAACAGCAATGTGCCCGAGATAGCCACCATCTTCACCACCCATGCCACCAGCATCGGCCGGTCTATAGCAGGCAATCAGAAGCCCCTTTACGATTACCTTTTCGCTTATAATGGCGACCAGATGGCTGGTGAGCTGAACATGCAGTCAAAACACTCCATTGAGAAGCAGACCGCCCATCATGTGGACTGCTTCACCACCGTCAGCGATATCACGGCAAACGAATGTATGGAACTGCTCGACAGGCCAGTTGATGTGGTGCTGCCCAATGGCTTCGACAACAGCTTCGTGCCGAAGTCGCAGGCTTTTGGAAGAAAACGCCGCCTGGCCCGCAAGAAGATGCTGCAGGTGGCCAATGCGCTCACGGGAGAGCAGCTGGACGATGACACCATTATCGTCTCCACGTCAGGCCGCTATGAGTTCCGAAACAAGGGTATCGATGTGTTTGTGGAGGCCATGAACCGCCTGTTGCGTGATCGCAACCTGAACAAGCCCGTCCTGGCGTTTATTGTTGTGCCTGGCTGGGTGGGTGAGCCCCGGCAGGACTTGCAGGAACGGCTGAAAGACTCTTCCAACGTCAACAGCGAGCCCCTTGAAGTTCCCATGATTACCCACTGGCTTCACAACATGGGGCACGACAACGTGCTGAACATGATGAAGTTCTACGATATGCACAATCGCCACGAGGATAAGGTGAAGGTCATCTTCCTGCCTTGCTATCTCGATGGCAAGGACGGCATACTTAATCTGACGTATTACGATGTGGTGCTGGGCAACGACCTGTGCATCTATCCATCTTATTATGAGCCTTGGGGCTATACGCCACTGGAGGCCGTGGCTTTCAAGGTGCCTTGCATCACTACTGACCTGGCTGGCTTCGGGCTCTGGGCCAACAAGGAGTTTGGCCATCCCGGCGAGCTGAAGGACGGCGTGAAGGTCATCCACCGCACTGATTACAACTACTCCGAAGTGGCCGACATCATCAAGGATACCGTGTCTGACTTTTCACATCTTACCCAGAAGGAAATAGAAACCTGCCGGAAGAATGCTGATGCTTTGTCGAAGAAGGCCCTGTGGAGTGAGTTCATTAAGTTCTATTATCAGGCCTACGACATTGCTTTAAGAAAAGCCAGGGCCAGAATGCAATCATTTAAAAACAGATAAGCCTGGGACCTCCAAAACTAACCAGGCGCCCTTCCCAGTAGGGAGGGGGTGGGGGTGAGAAACTATTATGAAGATTAAAGCAGACTACGCCAACGCTCCTCAGTGGAAGGAGCTGACCGTGAAATCGAGCCTTCCCGAAGAGCTGAAGTGCCTCGACGAAATTGCCCATAACCTTTGGTGGGTATGGAACTATGAGGCCCGCGACTTGTTCCGCGACCTTGATCCCGAAGTCTATCACGATGTGAAGCATAATCCTGTGCTGCTGCTTGAGCGCCTCAGCTTCGCTCGTAAGGAAGCTATTGTGAAGGATAAGGCTTTGATGAAGCGCATCAAGAACGTGTACGAACTGTTCCGTGCCTATATGGATGTGGAGCCCGATAAGAAGCGTCCCTCAGTGGCCTATTTCTCCATGGAATACGGTATGCACTCGGCCCTGAAAATCTATTCCGGCGGCCTGGGCATGCTGGCTGGCGACTATCTGAAGGAAGCCAGTGACTCAAATGTCGACATGTGCGCCGTGGGCTTCCTCTATCGCTTTGGCTATTTCACCCAGAGCCTGTCAATGGACGGCCAGCAGATTGCCAAGTACGAGGCCCAGAACTTCAATCACCTGCCCATCGTGCGTCAGTTGGACAGCAATGGACAGCCTGTGGTGGTCGACGTGCCCTATACAAATTACATGGTACATGCCTATGTGTGGCGTGTGGATGTGGGCCGCATCAAGTTGTATCTGCTTGATACTGACAATGAAATGAACTCCGACTTCGACAAGCCCATCACACACAGCCTCTATGGTGGCGACTGGGAGAATCGTCTGAAGCAGGAAATCCTACTGGGTATAGGCGGCGTGCTCACTCTGAAGAAGCTGGGCATCAAGAAAGATATCTACCATTGCAATGAGGGCCATGCCGCCCTGGCCAACTTGCAGCGCCTTTGCGACTACATAGAAGAGGAGCACCTGACGTTCAACCAGGCCATGGAGTTGGTTCGTGCCAGTGGCCTCTACACCGTTCATACGCCTGTACCTGCTGGCCATGACTACTTTGACGAGGGCCTCTTCGGCAAGTACATGGGTGGCTATCCCCAGCGTCTGGGCATCACTTGGGACGAATTCATCGGCATGGGCCGTACCAATCCTGAGGACCATGGAGAAAAGTTCTGCATGTCGACCTTTGCCTGCAACACTTGCCAGGAGGTCAACGGCGTCAGCAAACTACACGGATGGGTCAGCCAGAAGATGTTTGCCAACATCTGGAGTGGCTATTTCCCCGAGGAGAACCACGTGGGCTACGTCACCAATGGTGTGCACTTCCCCACATGGTCGGCCACCGAGTGGCGCAAGCTTTATGCCAAGTACTTCAATGAGAAATTCATGTCCGACCAGTCCAACCAGAGCATCTGGGAAGCCATCTATAATGTGCCCGATGAGGAAATATGGAGCACTCGCATGGCTTTGAAGCAAAAGCTTGTGGACTATATTAAGGAGCAGTTCCGCGACACATGGCTGCGCAACCAGGGTGATCCCTCGCGTGTGCTTAGCCTGCTGGAGCGCATTAATCCCAATGCCCTCATCATCGGCTTCTGCCGCCGCTTTGCCACATATAAGCGCGCCCACCTGCTCTTCACTGATCTGGATAGGCTATCAAGAATTGTGAACAACCCCGATCGCCCTGTGCAGTTCCTTTTTGCTGGTAAGGCTCATCCTGCTGACGGAGCCGGACAGGGACTCATCAAGCGTATTTACGAAATTAGCCAGCGGCCTGAATTCCTTGGTAAGATTATTTTCCTCGAGGACTACGACTTCCTGCTGGCCCGCCGCCTTGTCAGTGGTGTTGACATCTGGATGAACACCCCGACCCGTCCGCTCGAAGCATCGGGCACATCGGGCGAGAAGGCTGAGATGAACGGTGTGGTCAACCTTTCAGTAAAGGACGGCTGGTGGCTGGAGGGCTATCGTGAGGGCGCCGGATGGGCACTCACAGAAAAGCGCACCTATGAGAATCAGGGCTACCAAGATCAGCTCGATGCGGCTACCATCTACTCTTTGCTTGAGAACGAGATTGTACCCCTCTACTATAATAAGAATAAGAAGGGACTCAGCGAGGGCTGGATCAAGGTTATCAAGAATTCCATCGCCCAGATTGCTCCTCACTATACCATGAAGCGCCAGCTGGACGACTACTACTCAAAGTTCTATGAGAAAGAGGCTAAACGCTTCAAGGAGATATCCAAGGACGGTTATCGTCTGGCCAAGGACATTGCCCATTGGAAAGAGACTGTGGCTGAGCGCTGGGACGCCATCCGCGTGGTGTCGGCCGAGTGGGATATACCCGCTACCGGACTGGAGACAGGCCTGGAGTACACACTGCGCTATGTCATTGATGAGCAGGGCCTCGACGATGCCATTGGACTGGAGAAGGTGAACATCTATACGGACGCCAAGGGTGAGGACCGTATCTACAGCATTGAGCCGCTGAAGATGGTGGCTCGTGAGGGCAATAACTTCACCTTTGAAGCCCGGCTGGCTCCCAAGCAGGCTGGTGAATACCGCTCAGCCGTACGTTTGTATCCTAAGAAGAAAGAGCTGCCTCACCGTCAGGATTTCTGCTACCTGAAGTGGTTGGAACTGCCTCAGACTATCTAATGTAATTCATTTACTGGCCACGGCTCCTGCCCCCAACGATGCAGGGGTCGTGGCTTGAATATAAAAACTGAACTTGCTGTATGAAAAAGAATTCAAGGCTCATCGTTGCATTATCATTCCTCCTGGGAACCACGGCAGTTATCTACGCTGAGAAACCACTCCAACCAGCTAAGCAGTACCAGAAGAATCCCTATAGCAGTAGCTACAGCATCACGGATGTACGTTCTTTTGGAACGTTCTACGTGGAGTACAATCCTCATACGTGGCAGTTTGAGTCCGACTTTTCTCCCAAGTACGAAAAGAATTTCCATGGTGTGTCCCTGGGCTTTAGCTATTTCGTTCCTGTCCTGGGCAGTCTGGGCTTCGATGCCGGATTGAAGGCTCAATACCTTTTTCACAGCGAGAAACAGGCGGGTTTGAAGCACCAGATCAACATGTTTTCCACAAGCCTCCCTGTTGACATCGTCTACGACCTTAGGCTCTTCCATGGCCAGCTGGCCATCGACCCCTTTGGTGGAGTCTATGCCCGTTTCAACTTTTCGGCAAAGGACATCGAGGAGTATTCAGGAGAGCGTCGCCGTTCCGTCAATATGTTTAATGACAAGCAGACCAGCTACTATAACCTGGATTCCTTCAATCGCTTTCAGCTGGGTTGGCAGGCTGGTGTCAACCTGCGCCTGGGTCGCGTGCTCACCTTGGGCGGGGCCTATTGGCATGACTTCAGTGAAGTAAGCCGCCACACATCTGTAGAAGGCTTCAACGTCAGGTTAGGCGTCAATTTCTAGCTCCAGAAGCCACAAATGATGTGGGTAATGGGCCATAAAAGCAGTTTTTTGCAAAAAAATAGCTGGAAAATTTGGTGGTTCCAAAAATAATGCGTACCTTTGCAACCGCAAAACGAAAAGGATGGCTCCCTAGCTCAACTGAATAGAGCATCTGACTACGGATCAGAAGGTTGTGGGTTTGAATCCCGCGGGAGTCACTAGAAAGGGATGCAATGCCATATTTACATGAGCGTTGCATCTTTTTTTGTGCTGTTATGGCAGTTCCCCAGTGTGACAGACTTACTGTGTGGAAAGCCATCTTTATCATTTTCCATGAGACACAATGAAAAAAAACACATATTTGCTTGGAGATACGAATCCTTTTTGCTACTTTTGCAGTAAATTTATAAGAGGAGGAAGCTGAGATGAAAGCAACAGAACAGACAATTCAGCAGATTAACAGAGCCTTACGCAAGACGGCCGAGAAGTTTCCCTCGTCGGTCGAGGCTTCTATGATGACCGATATTCACCTGCGAGTGTCTCAGGAGTCGGGCGAATTGAAATCTTTTGACGATGATGACAACGAGTTGATGCGCTGCGTAGTAGAGCAGTGGATTGACAACAAGGATGATGATTTTTATGAAGATGTTGCATCCGCCATCAAGAGTTGCATAGAGTCACAGAAAGATTTGCTGGATGGCTTGTCAATTCTGAAGCCTTATTCTTTTGTGCTGGAAGATGACGATCAGGAGCCTATACAGGAATTGTATGTGGTCGATGATGACATAGCCATCATAGACCCTCTGTCGATGGACACTTTTGGTAATGATCTTGACGAATTCCTTGATAAACTGCTGAAATCCTGAAATGAGAGCACGGGGTGTCATTACGTTTATTTCCCGCATTGACACATGGCGCGCAACTCACGTCAGCGAGCGCATGTTCGTGCTTGTTCTGGCATTCTTCGTAGGTTTCTTTGCTGCCGTTGCCGCTTTTGTCCTTCATTGGCTTATTAATCAGATAGTGGCCTTTCTGACGGGACGCTTTGATGCCGATTCCTTCAATCTGCTCTATCTGGTATATCCTGTTGTGGGCATTTTCCTTACCATGCTTTTTGTGCGTTACGTGGTGAAGGATAACATTTCACATGGTATAACCCGCATTCTCTATGCTATCAGCCAGAACCGTTCACGACTGAAGGTCCATAATACCTGGAGCAGTGTGGTGGCGTCGGCTATTACCATTGGCTTTGGCGGTTCCGTTGGTGCAGAGGCGCCTATTGTGCTCACGGGTTCGGCTATCGGTTCGAACCTGGGCAAGATGTTCCGGCTGGACAGCCATACCATGATGCTCTTGGTAGGTTGCGGGGCTGCTGGTGCCATTGCAGGTATCTTTAAAGCACCTATAGCAGGCCTGGTGTTTACGCTTGAAGTCCTGATGATTGATCTGACTATGGCATCGCTCATGCCAATCCTGGTCAGTTGTGTCACTGCCACCTGCTTCACCTATATCTTTAGTGGTGATGCAGCTCTGTTTACTTTTCATCTTGATGACTCCTGGACAGTCCAGCGCATCCCTGCCTGCGTGTGCTTAGGGGTGTTCTGTGGCCTTGTCAGTCTCTATTTCATCCGTACCATGGGCTTCTGCGAGGACATCTTTGCCCGGTTCAAGAATCGGCCTTATGTGAAACTGGCCATTGGCGGATTCCTGCTTTCTTTGCTTATTTTCCTGTTCCCATCACTCTTTGGTGAAGGCTACAATAGCATTAACCTGCTCTTGAATGGTCATGATGAAAGTGACTGGACTCAAATTCTGAACAACTCGCTTTTCGCTGGACAGGAGAAATACCTTGTGCTGTATGTGTTCTTGGTGCTTCTGACCAAGGTTTTTGCCACTTCAGCCACCAATGGTGGCGGCGGTTGTGGCGGAACCTTCGCCCCTTCTCTCTTTATTGGTTGTTTCAGCGGTTTCCTGTTTTCGCGCCTGTGGAATATCTATGAATTGGGGGTTCATGTGCCTGAGAAAAACTTTGCCCTTATGGGTATGGCGGGAGTGATGTCGGGTGTCATGCACGCTCCCCTCACGGGAATTTTCCTCATAGCCGAGCTGACGGGTGGCTATAGCCTGTTCCTCCCCTTGATGATAGTTTCGGTGAGTAGCTATCTCACCATCATTATCTTTGAGCCTCATAGTATCTACGGATCACGTTTGGCCAAGGAGGGAAAATTGATTACGCACCACACCGACCATGCCGTGCTGACATTGATGCAGCTTGACAGTGTGATAGACCGCGACTTCCTTTCCGTCAGCCCCGATACCGAGCTGGCTGTCATCGTCAGGAAAATCAGTCGGTCAAAGGGTAGTGTCATTCCTGTGCTCGATGCAGCAGGAGGACTGCTGGGTGAGATTGACATCAAAAAGATACGCCATGTGGTCTTCCGCATTGAACTTTACCATCACTTCACGGCACAGCAACTGATGCAGGAACCATCAGCTGTGCTTACCGACAGCTTGCCCATGACCGTCGTGATGCGCACATTCGATGAGACTCGGGCTGACTATCTTCCCGTCCTCGACGGAGATGGTCATTTGAAGGGCTATTTGTCGCGTCAACATGTTTTCACACAGTACCGTAAGATGGTGGCCGACATGAGCGAAGACTAAAATATATAAAATTTTCCAAGATTTCTTTGGCAGTGTGCAAAAAATCCCGTATCTTTGCAGAATTAGAGACAAATCATAATTTTTATATTAATTGTAAACATTAAAATCTAATGAGTCAAAAGAGAGTCTACCTTTTCGGTAATGGTAAGGCCGAAGGTAATGCAAAAATGCGTGAGG
>CAMNJH010000041.1 GCA_946541275.1 uncultured Prevotellaceae bacterium | reverse complement strand
AGGTGGGCCATCTAGGGCTTGAACCTAGGACCTCCAGATTATGAGTCTGTTGCTCTAACCAACTGAGCTAAAAGCCCAAACCCTCCCGTACCATTGGTACGTTTGAGAGTGCAAAGTTACGGATTTTTCGTTGAAATTCTGTGCAATGCAGGGGAAAAACAGCTTTTGCTTAACCTTTTTTAACTGCTTGCGGGCTCTCCGCAACCGCTCCAACACACAGGTTGGTAGCAAATAGTCACCTCATAAAAGTTGTCCTAAGTTGTCACTGTTGTCTTTTAAATGCTATTTAAGACAACCTTGACAACTTAGGACAACCATTCTATGGAGCACCGCTAAAGGTGCTATGCGGCAAATTCGTCAGAACCGAGGTTACTTCACCAGGTATTTCTTGCCATTGAGGATGTAGAGGCCACGGGCGGGCTGACCATTGAGGCGACGGCCCTGCAGGTCGTAGTAGCGATTGGCCGTCTGACGGTCGGTGCGCTCGATGGCCACTTCCTCAATACCGCTGAGCAGTTCATGCGTCTTCTCGCCAGCATTGGCGATGTAGATGTCGTAGAAGCCCACCTTGGAGTTGTTGGCGCAGAGATATGCACGAACGTACACCTCGCCTGTTCCCTCGTAGCTGCGGGTGAAGTTCCGGGTCAGGCGGGCGCTGTTCTCAATGACGATGGTGTCGCCCAGCGTCTCCCAGTTGCTCTCCCACTGGTTGCCGTCGGCAGCTACCTGCAGCACTATCTGGTGAGTGCCTGGGCTTTCGGGCTTGGTGATGCTACCAATGTTGGCCACGACATCGAAGGGTCCTGCGATCTTCTGTGTGGTGACGATGTAGGCGTTGTAGGGGAAGTCCACACCGCTAGGCTGGGTGTTCTTATCAGCCAAGTTGATGTAAGACCTTGTCACGGGGAAGTAGGGGTTCTCGTCGTTGACGGTGGCGAAGTTGTAAGAGTTAGAGTTACCGAAGTCGGTTCCCGTGGACTGGTTCTCCCAGACGACCAGCTGGCCGCGCGAGCGCAGCATCCAGCCATTCTCGAAGTCCTTCTCCTCCTCGGGGTTCAGCTCATTATAGATAGTCTCCACGGTTTCTTCGCCCGTCTCGGGATCAATCAGAATCTGCTCCTCGGCAGCATCGGGATTGTAGTAGAAGTAGCCATTCTCGCCACTCTTGTTCTTACCCCAGGAGAAGTAGTAGGCCGTTGAGGTGCTGCCACCATTATAGACTTCGGAATTGGCGTCCATGTGCGAGAGCACGTCGATGCGCACCTTCGAATTCTGTACGGGAACGTCCTTCGAAGCCAGCTCAGAGTCGACGAATCCTTCAGCCGAAGCAAAGGCATAGACCGTGCGGCTGGGAATGGTCACCGTGACAGGTCCATCATAGAGAGACGACTTGGCCTTGTCAGCAACGCCAGAGTAGTTGTAGTAAACATTTACAGGATACTCGGTGCCTACTTCCTCCAGCAAAAAGTCGATGACGGTCTGTCCGTCCTGCTGCTCCAGCGAGATGGCGGGAGCTCCCAGCTGATGCTGCATGTCGACCAGCTGTTCAGCCACATCGCTCAGCAGGTATCCTTCGCCCCGTGCCACGGCCTTCACCGTTGTCTCGGCAGTCAGGTTGAAGGGGCCGGTGTAGCGGGTGCTCTGCTCAGTGGGCTGGCTGCCGTCGGTGGTATAGAATATCTCGGCGCCAAGCACCGTGCTCTTGATGGTGACGTTGGTGTTCATATTCTTATGCTCCAGCGAGAAGGTGGGAGCGGGTGCGGGCATCACCTTGGTCTTCGTGTTGGTCAGCATCTCAAGGGCATTGACCATGATGATGGGGGCAGTGGCATCGGTCATCACATCCTGCGTATAGGGGATGTAGACGTAGCTGTTGCGGTTAGCGCTGTGCTGGTGGATGGCCACCACATCGTCCTTTCCATAAACGGTGGCCAGCACGCGGTCGTCGGCAAAGCGGCCAGCCAGGGTGACACCCTGATAGCTCTTGTCAACCGTCAGCTGCAGTACGAGCGCACCCTCATTGTCAGGATCATCAAAGATGTCCACGTCCTTCTCCAGTCGGTTGAACACGGGGCTGCCAGTGTCCTTCAGATTGGCAAAGAAGTGGTCAGAATCCACAGCCTGTCCTACTCCCCATGCAGCGTAGATGGCGGGGTTCAGGTTCAGTGTGGGCACGAAGGGCTGGATGGTGCTCAGCGAGCTGATGGCCTCGGCATTGGTCACGGTAGAGCTGATGACGATGGCGTCGTACTCCGTCAGCGTCTCAAAGCTGAGGGCACCATTGGCCTCGACGGCCTCCACGGTGTAGCGGTTGGATTTGGCAATCTCAGGATAAGCCAGCTCAGCGTCAAGGCTTCCACCATAGAGATAGGCCACCTTCGACTTCTGCGTGTTGTCGCCCACCTCCATCTTGTAGATATGGCAGCCGCTGGTGTTGTAGACAATGACGTCGACGGTCTCGCCGTCGTCATTCAGCGTGGCGCCTGCGGGCAGCTCCCATTCCTCCCAGGTGTAGGTCTCCTGCACGGTGGGCTTGAAGCTTTCGCCAATCTTGTTTTCAGCAGCGATGGCACCCACGTAGAGCTCAACGCCACGGGCATCAGACGGCTTGTGTGACTCAACGGTCATGGTGATTTTCTGTCCTACGCGCACGTTGGGAATGGTGAAGCACACCATGTTCTTGCCACCACCTCCCAGCCAGAGGTACTGAGGTCCGGCATATTCACCCAGTGACGTCGAGGGATAATCGACGGCAATGGCCAGCGAACGGTTGTTGGTGTAGGTGGCACCGAAGGTCAGTCCGTCCAGTTCAGAAATGGTCACGCCATTAGCGGTCAGCGCACCACCGTTGGGGTCGGTCAGCCAGAAACACTTGCCTGCCGTGGCCTCGGGAGCCACCTTGCCTTCGCCGGCATCGGCCTTCTTCTCAATGTCGCTCCAGCCAGTCACTGAGCTGGCAGCGGCATCAGCCTTCAGATTCTCCACAGTTTGAGTGCTCCAGCGGGTAAAGTCCCACTGGCGATAGCCCTGTGCACAGGCAGTACCGATGGCCAGCACTGCCATTACGCCTAGAGTAAAGATTTTCTTCATAGCTTTTTCTTGTTTTTTTAGTGAATATAGAATTTATCGTTAGCTTTCTCAAAGAACCAGCCGAAGGCACATCAGGGTCACTTGAAGGCTTTCAGCTGATAGAGGGCGTCGAGTGCCCGGCCGGTCTCGTTGTCAAACAGGCTGGCATTGTACCAACCGGAGTTGAGGTTACCCGTGCAGCCCTTGGCATTGGCCTCGGCATACCACCACGAGAGTCCGTTCACCTGGGGGTACTTCTTCAGCAGGTCAATCAGGTCGGCCGTGAACTGCTTCTGGCCAGCGTTGGAATAAGGATAGGTAGAAGTATAATCGACGGTGGTTCCCTGCACGGCCCACTTCCAGGGGTAGCCCGTCTCCACGATTTGTATGGGCTTGCCGTAGTTCTTGCCTGCCAGGGCCTTCAGGGCCGACTCCAGCTGCGCCAGCTTTCCGTGGAAATAAGGATAATAGGACAGTCCGATGATGTCGTAGTCGACTGAGGCGTTTCTAAGGCGGTCATAAAAGTCGGTCAGTACACCCGTGTTGGGCACGCGCTCGCTGTGGATGATAATCTTTGCCCTGGGGCAAACCTCACGGCAAGCCTGTCCAGCCTTTTTCAGCAGGTTGAAAAAGCGCGTCCAGTTGACGGCGGGACTGTTGGTGTAACAGCGGTTGTTCTGGTTGTTACCTGCCTGGGCCTGTGTTCCCCAGAGCATGCCGTAGGAAATCTCGTTGCCCGTCTGTATGAAGTCAGGGGCGGCTCCAGCGGCAGTGAGCTGCTGCAGGCAGTCCTTGGTGTAGTCATATAGCTGGGTCATCAGCTGTGCATCGCTCAGGGTCTTCCAGCTGTCGGGTGTCCACTGTTTCCCCGGGTCGGCCCAGGTGTCGCTATAGTGGAAATCGAGCATCAGCAGCAGTCCGGCGGCCTTGATGCGGCGACCCAGTGACTTCACATAGTCCAAATCCTGCACCACTGCCTTGTCAGAGTCCTTTGAGGGGTCGACGAAGAGGCGCACGCGCACGGTGTTCCACCCCTGTTCCCTAACGAAGTTGAGAAGGTCGGTGATGTCGTTGCCCTGAGCGTCCTTGAACTGAGCCTTCTGCTCCTCATAGCGTATGAGCATTGATAAATCGCCACCCACATAGCGCTGCCGGGCAGGCACGCTGAGCGTGATGCTGTCGATGCTCACCGCATTCAGCTGGCCAGAGGTGAAATCCAGCTGGCTGGCGGTAGTGGTATTGCTTCCCTCGCAGATATAGAATGTCTGTGCAGCCACGGGAACGGCCGACAGCCAGCTGAGGGCCAGTGCCACGCAGGCAGCCAGCATCCATTTGCTCTTTCTGCAAAGCATTTTTGTTTTCATCTCTTCAGTTGTCACTTACCAACGGTCTTTGGTCTGAATGTCGTCACCCCAGCGGTGGTCCTTGGGGAAGGGCATTCCGCCCCAAGCCTTTACCTGCGTCCAAGGCTCGGCTTCGCACGTCCAGAAAGGATGGTCGGCGGGCAGACCGAGGGGCATCAGCGAGAGGCTGGTCATGTAGAGTGAGCCATTATTGGTGTACCAGTCGGCGGTCTCAGGCTGACTGCCACAGAAACCTATGGTCAGATAGCCAGCATCGTTGTAGTTCTGCTGCTGGTCGTACATGCGGTGCATCACGGCGGTGAGGGCTGCACGCACCTGACCGTTGGTCAGGTCCTTGGGCAGCTTCTGATACCAGGCCATCAGGGCCAGGGGCTGCATGGCGGCCAGACGATAGGGCGTGGAGCGGCCAATGACGGGGAAGGTGCCCTCGGGCGAGATGAAGCGCTCAAGAATGATGCTGAACTTCTGTGCGCGCTTCAGTGCGCGGTCATAGTATTTCTTATACTCCAGACGCGTGTTAGCCTTGGCATCAATCATGTTCTGCAGGGTTTCCAGATACATGGCATGGAAGACGTAGCTGGAGTAATAGTCGAAGGCAAACACGGGGCCATCGGCATACCAGCCATCGCCCACATACCACTCTTCCACCTTGCGAATGGTCATCATCACGCGGAAGTCATCATACTCCTTCAGGCCGGCGGCCTTGGCAATGAAGCTCTCGATGACCGACGAGAAGAGGAACCAGTTGGTATAGGGGGGTTCAATGGAGCGCAGCTTCTTGAACTCGTTTAAGTAGCGCTGCTTGGTGACATCGTCCAAGGGCACCCACAGGGCATCGTAGGCACGCACAAACGATTCGGCAATGTAGGCGGCGTCCACCAGGTTCTGACCACTCACTCCCCAGCACAGGTAGTCGGGCGATGCGGGGTCCACGCTATTCTTATAGCTGGCCAGGGCCCACTGGCGCAGCTGCTTGCGCTGCTGTCCCTCGGCGCTGTCGTCGTCGGGCAGAGCCAGCCACGGGGCTATGCCAGCCATCAGTCGGCCAAAGGTCTCCATGTACACCACTTTGCGGTTGCGGTTGTCAAAGGAGGGGCTGAACTCCGTCTTCATGTTCTTCTGCAGCTCGCCCTTGGCCATGTTCTCCAGCACGGGCTGAGCCATCTTGTAAGCCTCCTGGCACCAGTACTGGCGGTCAGTGAGCTGTGGTTCCTTTTTCTTATTCGCGTCAGCTGGCATCAAGGCTACCAGAGCCAGCAGTAACAATGCAATACTCTTTTTCATGTTCGTCTATTTAACAAAGGTTTTCTTTCCGTTCCTGATATAGAGCCCGCGCTGCGGGTAGAAGACGCGGCGTCCCTGCAGGTCAAAGACATTTGTGCTGGCGGGGTTGACCATGTAGGGAATGTCAACAATTCCGTCGATGTTGGGGTCGGGCTGAGCCTTCACCGTATAAGCATGCTGCCAGAAATAGTTGCCCGACGTGACGCGAACGGTGAGCGTGACGGTGGTCTCCTGGGCCAAACCTGTGTTGTTGAAGTGCCCGTGCTCATCGATGATACCGGGATGGCTGCTAGTCCACTCCACACTGACGTTCTTGTCGCCCAGCCACAGCCCGTCCAGGTCAATGTCGGCGCTGATACGGCGCTCGTCCACCACCGGCATCTTCTGATTGTTCAGCTGCCAGGCCAGTGCATATTTGGGATGCCGCTTATAGCCCCACACGTTCACACCGCTGGTGGCGCAGGCCGTGAAGCTGATGGCGTGGAGGTTCTTCTCGTCCATCACCTCCTCAAAGATGACTCCGGTATAGGTGACCGAGCCCAGGCGGATGGTGAGATAGCTGGTGCCCTCGTCAATATACCAAGTGCCGCTGTACTTACCGCTCACCTTGCCATCGGCCGTAAGTGTCACCTCAACGGGCGTCACCTCCTCCATATTGTTATGGTCCATGGCGTACTTGTGAATCAGAATGTCGTAGGTTCCCACAATGTCGTTCGTGTCGAACGGCGTGGGCCGGGCCATGTCGGCATCGGTCAGCTGCTCACCGTTATACTCAAAGGGGGCGGCCACCAGCCAGCCGTTCTTGGTCAGGAACACCTGGTGAACACGCACCTGGTGGCCAATGGTTCCGTCGTTGAACTTGGTGTGATAGACCAGATAGGTGCGTCCGTCACCGGCAGCGATGATGCTGTTGTGGCCCTGAGCGCACTCGCCCACGGTCTGGAAGCCCCAGTTGTTGTAGGCGCCCATGATTTTCTCGCCGCGCTTGTCGGCATTGGAGGCACCGTAGTTCAGCACCCAGCTGGTGAACTGCGCCGAGCGTCCACTGGCGTCACGATAGGGGCCATCGGGCTTGCTTGAGCGGAAGACGCGCATCTCATAGCCGCCATCGGGGGCAAAGCCGCCGTAGCTCATGAACAGATAGTAGAAGTCACCAATATGCTCAATATAGGGACCCTCGCCTGAAACATAGCAGCCACCAGCAATGCGCTTGCCGAAATAGGGGTCGCTGGTGCACTGCTTGCCCTTCGTGTTATAGTCGCTGCTATAGGTGGTGTCATAGTCGCGCAGTCCGTTCTCCTTGTTCAGCTTCAGCATCCAGATGCCACCGCTCCACGAGCCGTAAGCTATCCACAGTTCGCCCTCCTCGTCGTAGAACACGCAGGGGTCGATATTGTTGGGCCACCAGTCGCCCCACATCTGGCCGTTCTGGTTGGTGGGATGGTTATAACGACCGGGTAGCGATGCCTGCTCGCCGATGACCAGCTCAAGGTCGGTCTTCTTCCAGCTGACACGGGCATCGGAGGGTGAACGGAAGCCGCTGTAGACCACGGGGCCTTCATACACCCACGGGCCAGTGAGCTTGCTCGACGTGAGCAGCACGATGACCGAGTTCCAGGCATTGCCGTTCAGACTGAGATACTGGCACCACTTCTGCATAACGGGGTTCCACACCATGTCAGGGGCCCACATCACGCCGTTGATGTCCCAGTTGCCTTTATCGTCAGGAATGGCCCGGCACCAGTCAGTGGCATCGTAATTGCCAAAGGCCACCTGCTGGCCGCCCTTGGGCACGGTGGTAGTGCGATGGCGCTGGAAAATCTGGCGCAGGTTGGCCTCCATCTGGTTACCGGTGGTGGCCAGGGTGGTAGTGGTTCCGTTGGCATTCACGCGTGCAAACGACTCCTGCGAGCCTTGCCAGTTCTGCATGTCGGTGGATGTGGCTATGCCGCGATGTGACCCTATGATGTAATAGCGGTGGGGCGTATTCACAGTGTCCCAAACCACGGATGGATCGTGCACGCTCACCCGCCGTTTCGTGGTGTTCTTGTAAAGTGACTTGGCCTCGGTCGTCGTCAGTTCAATAGGCTGCGCCTGCATGCCTATCAGGGGCAGAAAGACCAGGAGTAGAGTAGTTAGTCGTTTCATCATTGCTAGTTTTTAAGCACAATTTGGCAATTTGGCACAAAGGTACGAAAACTAGCGCGAACCACCAAATATTTTTCCACTTTTTAGCTTGCTCCCCCTCTGAAGGCCCCTCCCCCACTTCCCACTCTCAACTCAAAACTCGTAACTCCTAACTCTTAACTCCTAACTCATCAAAAAAAGCCCCCCACCGCGGCCGCGTTGGAGGGCTTGCAGAAGCTCCCTTCTGCCTCACAATAAATACTAATCTATTATCATTTTACCACAATCTTTCTGCCGTTCAGGATGTAGACACCCTTCCTGATGTCCGACTCCTTGGCCACCCTGACGCCTTCCATAGTGTAGATGAAGGGATCGTCGGTGGTGGCACCCACACTTTCGATGCTGTTGGGGTCGGGCAGCACAATATAGTTGAAGGTAGCCACGTCGCTCTCAGCATAGCCAGGAGCAATGGCGATGGCTTTCAGCGTGACATTATGGGTGAGCACGATGGGCCCGTCATAGCGCAGGCGGTTGGGGTTGTCGCAAGGACAGCTGCCGTCCAGGGTGTAGTAGATGGTGGCGCCGGGCGTCTCGCAGTTGAGGCGCAACAGGGTTCCGAACTTCACTTCCACACCACTGATGAGCGACGACGTAGGCATGCGCGTCATCAGTCCCTCGTTGCTGCGCACACCCACCAGGGTGAGTGCCTGCACGTCAGCATCGTCGGCCAGCACGAAACGCAAGCCGGTGGTGCCATAGCCCTTGCCGTGAATGCTCAGCGTGGCCTTGCCGTCCTGGTCGAGCACCACGCTCTCCGTCTTCAGCTCAACAATGGTGGGGTCGAGCGAAGCCACCTTCAGCGTCTTGCCCTTGGCCACTGCTGCGGGCAGCGCGCTGACCTCCAGGGTGTAGTCCTCATCGTAGGCCATGCCCACCACGCTGTCAACCACTATCTGATTGACACGCTGCTCCACGTCGAACTCCTGGGTGAAGTCGGTCAGCATGCCCACATTGGCATAGCTCTCCACTCCGGCGCGCACGGTGAGGCGCACCTTCTCGCCTAGCTTCAGCGACTGCTTGGGCTGGAACAACAGACTGCGCACGAAGGTCTTCGTTGAGTCGGGCGTAGGCTCGGCATCCTTCAGGCTGATGCTGCCTTCCAGCTTCTCGCCATTGCGCGTGAAGAAGATATTGTCGGCGTTGAGCTGCTCGGGCTTCATGTACTTGTCGAAGCGCAGCTCCACACCCTGTCCAGTGGCCACCACACGCTGCACCTGAGGAGCGGTGGGCTGCACCATGGGCAGGTTGACGTCGAGCTGTGGCGGCGGCACGGGCAGCCACTCTGACTCGGTGGTGAGATAGCCGTCCTTCACCACGCGCACCTGCCACAATCCTGGTGGCACATCCCATCCATACTCACCGTTCTGGTCGGTCAGCATGGGGTTCACCTGTTCAAAGGGCCCGGCGTCCCAAAGCACGGAGCGCTCGTGAGAATCACCATACATATCCTCATAGATTTCCTTGTAGTACACACTGGTCAGGGCATCAGCCACACGGTTGGAGCCCACGGCCTCGTAGACATAGCCCGAGGGGTCAAGGACGGGGATAGTGCCAGGAGGTGGTGGAGGGGGCGGACCGGGGCAGCCGCCTTCTCCATCACCCTTGGGTGTAGCCTTCTGGCATTCGCTGCCGCATCCGGTGCTCGTAGTGCTGCTGGCACCGCCAGCGCCGCCAGCGCCGCCATTGGCCAAAAGCGTCTCCAGGTCGGCATCCTGGTCGAACAAGATGGGCTTCTTGTCACAAGGCACGCTGTCTTCCTTGCACTTCAGCTCGTTAATCTGTTTTCGGAAGGAGCTTATCTTGTATTCCCAAATCTTGTCACTGGCAATGTTGCCCAGCCAGTTGCCAGTACTGATGGCCAGCGAAGCACCCACACCGATACCTCCAAACACGACGCCTGTACCGGCTGTAGTGATGGTGGCCAGGATTCCGGCCAGGGCCGAAGCCACCGAAGCGGCATCGTTGAGGATGGCCAGGCCTTTCTGCGCCATGCGAGCGTATGCCCAGTTGTCGATAGAGCTTCTCAGGGCGTCGGCCTTGGCCTGCTCCTTCTTACAGGGATCAGGAACGGAGTAGTAGAGGTCGAGTGCCTGTTGGTAGGTCTCTACGAAGTCGTTGTAGTCACCAATGAGCGACAGGATGGACAACAGCTTGCCTGCCTTTCCTATCTTTCCCATTATTGACCCGAACTTGGCCTGCAACTTTTCCAGCTTCAGCTTGCCCAGCTTCAGCTTGTCAATCTCCTCCATGGCCTTGCCGGCCCTGATCTTCATGCCGTGCAGGCGATAGTCAGTGCGCCACTTCACATTGCCTTTCCAGAACTTGTCCCAACCAGCCTGCGTGGCATCCTTTATCTTCTGAATATTGCCATCAATGCGCTTGATGCCTTCTACGACGTAAGCATCATAGTAATCATGTATCTGCTGCAGGTAGCCGTTAATCTGATCTATCGTCTTCGTTATCTCACCGATTATTTCCGCTACTTTAGCCTTGAACGAGGGCTCGCCGGCGCGCAGAGGCGCTTGCAACTTCAGACGATGCAGCTCTTCCAGTTCGCCCTGCAACTTGCTTATGACACCAGCCAGCTCAGTATTCATGGCCGAATAGTCAACGGTGATTTGCAGGTCTTCGGTGGGTACTACGATGATGTAGCCATTGTCGTGCAGCCGATAGTACGCTTTCTCACCGCTCTCCAGATTGATGACATACTCCTCCTCATTGGGCCCGGCAGCCGGCAGCGGTGCGGGCTGCTCGCCGCGGGCACGGGCAGCATAGTACTGTCGGGTGCTGTTGCTGATGGTGGAGAAGGTATAGCCTCCGAAGAGCTGACCCATCTGGTTCATGGGCTCCACATTGAAGCTGATGTAGCCGTCGGCATCCAGCTGGTTGTAGTCGGCATCGATCAAGTCAAAGTTTGCCAGCAGGGCGTCCATCTCGGCCTCCCACTTGGCCTTTTCCTCGGGCGTATCGGGCAGCGTTTCCACGTTCCTCACCTCATTGGGGTTGACGCCCGTGTTGATCATCATCTGGTTCAGGGCCTCGTCTTCCTCGGCACTGCCAGGCTCACTGTTCAGGGCCGTCTCAGTGAGGGCGGTCAGCTCAGGGTTGGGATTGTTCAACTGTTCAGCCAGTTCGTCGAACACGTGCACTGCATCGTGTATGGCCTGGTCGCCTAAAATCTGTGGGTTGCGGGCTTCCACATAGACCCTGACCTGCGTGGGCAGATTGTAGCTGTTAAAGATGTCGGTGGCCACCCAGGTGCCGGTCTGCTTGTTGAACTGCGGGAAGAGGATGCGGCGCTGGTTGCCCAACGAGTAGACGTAGAGCATCACGCGGTCAATGTTGGTGGTGTCGGTGGTGTTGAGCGTCACGTCAAAAGTGAACTCGGCTGGTTTATAAAAATAGTAGCCGGAGGGCGTGCAGGTGTTGGTCTCCAGATTGAAGGTGACGGCCTGCTTACTTGCCGTCCATTTGTTGAAGTGCGTCATATACACACTGAGCGGACGAATGCCATAACGGTCAAGGGTCACTTCGCGCGTTTCCGTCTTCATCAGGTATCCGTCGCTGCTGGTATACTGCGCATAAAGGCTGTTCACGGCGCCGTTGTAGGTTTCGCCCAGGGGTACATTCATCTGCCACTGTCCCTGATTGTCAGTGTTGACGGTACCTGCCTGCTCACCATTGACAACAATGGTGACGGGAGTGGAAGGCAGCGCCGTCCCCGTGGCGAGAACGTGGTCGCTTTCGGTCACTTCTGGGCAGTAAAAGTCAGCACCGCTGACGGAGAATGATGCTGATGGCAGCGGCTGCTCGCAGGGTTCGCCATCAAGGAGGAAGGACAATTTTCCGCTGAGGGTCTGCTGTCCGGCCTTAAGGGGCATGGCACAGAAACGCATCAGTCGTTTTTCAATGATGGGCACTATGAGTTGCTGGCCGTCGAACGTATAAGGCGTAGTGCTGTTGTCCAGAATGACCGAGCCCTCCACAAAGTGCAGGCTGCCGTCGGCAGGCAGGGTCAAGATGGCCTTCAGCTGGCTGATGCGATTCTTGTACTCTGGCCGGAACACCACTTGCGTGGAGAAAGTCTGGTAGAGGCCAGCACCTATTTGTGGCTTCTTCGGCGTCAGACGTGTGCCGCTGTCGTCGGTGTAGAGATGGGTGGCACTGCTCAGGGCGGGCACGCTGGTGAAGAGGGCCATGGCCGTCTGTCCGGCGCTGACGTTCACCTGCTGTGACACGTAGTCAGTGCCACGCTTCATGAACTGTTCCACATCGGCCAGCGTGTTCATGGCGTTGGCCATCGTTCCGCCCTCCATCAGCAGCACGGTGTAGTCGCCATCCCTCAGCTGCGTGAAAGTCTCGGAAGTGGTGGTAGCATTCCTTGCAGCAACTAGCTGTCCGCTGTTGTTATAAAGACGCATGGACACGCGGCTGCACTCCGTGGCCGTGAAGCTGGTGGTCAGCGAACCATAGTCGCAGGTAGTGACGTCGAAGCTCAGGTTTCCATCGGCATCGGCCTGCTGGCGCTGCGTGACGGGTGCATACTGCTGGTTGTTCTGGTTGCCCAGCGTCAGCTCTACTTCGGTGCCCGGCTCCAACTGCTCTTGCAGGCGCAGGTAGCCGGCAGCAGTGACGGCATAGTTGTCCAGGTTGCGCCCATTGGTCAGGTCACGCAGGGTGATGGCAGCCTCGGCCGGGCTCATCTCTGTGCTTTGCGAGGCCGAGCCCTCGTCGGCCACACTCTTGTGGGTCCATTTCACCTTGACGGTACTGCCATTGGCTTCAGAAAGGAGGAACGTGAGTGTCTGGTCGGACCTCAGCGAGAGATGCTGGGTGACCGTGCCCAGTTTGCTGTCCTCCACACGGGCTGTCACTTCATACTCGCCTTCGGGCAGGGGGTCCTGGGGGCCGCTGCTGAGATAGCCGTCAGCAGTAAGCGTACTGAACGACAGCTGCCGTACCAGCTGGCCTGTGGCTGTGTGGTTGACGGACAGTTGCACCGTCTGCCTGCCTATGAACAGTCCGTCGGCGCGCTTCACCTGCGTTGTCAGCTGATGGGTGGGGATGGGGCGCAACTGGTGAGTATAGCCCTGGGCATAGTCGCCAGGACGGCTGATGATGATGGTGTCGCGCTCACGGTAGGTGGTTTTCAGCGTGGAGCTGTTCAGGGTTATCAGCGCCTGCACGGGCTCATCTTCCAAAATGGCGTTAATCTGCGAACTCCTCGACAGGATACGGCCCTCGCTGTCAGTCCACAGACAATCGTACTGGTCATTGTCAACCGGGGCATTGCCTGCCGTCACAGCCAACTGCAAAGAGCAGGGCCGCCGCAGGTTGCCAAGCGTGACGCTGGCATCCTCGTCGCCCAGATAGACGTTGGTGGCCTGTGCAACCACGCTGCCCGTACGGCTCAGCAGGCGCACATCGTAGCTGGTATGGCGGGGCAGGGTGTTGAACGTGTAGTCCTTGCGCGGCCCTATAATCATGGAGCGGGTGCTGAGGCTTTTCACATTTTGTATCTGCAAGGTCATGCCGTAGTAGGGCAACAGGTCGCCATCAGCGGCCTCAACGCTGACCTTCAGGTTGGCAGCATCCTCCACAATGGGCTGCAGGTCAAATTCCTTCCAGCCGTCAGCAGCACGGTAAAGGGGTAGTGACTCCTCGGGCACGTAGACCGTCATGTCGCGTGAAGAGGGGAACGCGTTTTGGCGCTGACCTATCAGAAAGCCCTGGTCATCGTACACATCCTCCATGGACAGTGTTGGCGGCGTGGTGGCATAGATGGTCAGCTCATTCAGATACGTGCTTTCAAAAGCACTGGCATAGATTTCCTTCACACTTGCGGGCAGCAGGAGTTCCTCCCATGGCCTTCCATCGCAATTGTAAACATATCTGATGGAATTATCACTCAAACGGCTCAGGTCCAGTCGCCTCAAGTTTTCAAATGTGTTCGTGTCGAAATAATCCATGCTTATGTAGCTGGCGTATCCGCCCACGACAATGGTTCTCACCAGACTATAGTCTTCCTGATCGGGTATGAGCTTGCGCAGCCAAGTATAGAAGGAGTCACCACCTAGGTGGTCAACAATCAGTTTGCCATCGTCAGGGTACCAGGCGTTGGGCTGTGGATTCTCAGGGTTGTCGGGGTCATAGACCATCATGAGAGTCAGCGTGACATCCTCAGCGGGCATGGTTATTTCCGCGTAATTGTCTGATTGTACTCTCACGGTCGCAGAGCCTTGGGTGACACGCCATTCACGGATTTTCCATCCAGATAAAATATCTATCATATAGACCGTTACTTCAGCGCCCGGCTGCAGTTCTGCCGTGCTGGTTCTAAAAATGGACCAGGTATTGGTTCCTGGAATGGTGTAGCCTAGTTGTATAGTCCCTATGTACTGGGGCAGCGTTTTTACCGTGAGGGTATATTTCTGCTGTGCAAGGAGTGTCGCGGTAAGCAGGCACAAGGCTATGGTGCTCAATAGTCGTTTCATAGTGGCTAGCTATTATATTAATAATGTGTGTACTTCTTTCCGTTGCGGATATACAATCCCTTTGAGGGCGCATTGATCTGTCGGCCCTGAAGGTCGTAGACAGTGTGATCAGTCTTCTGCAAATTGTCGGTCTGCAAATCGTCAATCTCCGTGATGCCGTCGCTCAGCAAAATCTCAAAGCGGTTGTTCAGCGTGCAAGGCTCACTGGCGGTAAAGGTATATTCCTGCTGGTCGGCAATGTCGATGTGCTGTCCTGTGGCCTTGTCAACCAGCACGGGGGTGACCGTATACTCCGGGAAGGAGCCGCCAACCGTGAACCTGAAGCAGTAGGTGCCTGCCTGTGCCAAGCGTACGCCCAGCTGCACGCTCTTGGCCGTTGGCGGCTGCTCGTTCAGGCTATAGCGCAGGCCGGCCGAGCGGGTGTAGAGGGCGGTCAGGCTGTCGTCCATACTGATAAAGGGAGCATCCTGGCCGCGGTCATAGCCCTCGGTGGCCCTGGGGGTGACAACCAGTCGGGTGCGGGCCAGCAGGGTGTCGCCCTGTTCCGTTTGTTGCAGTAGCTCAGCATCAAACCTGATGCGCTGCTGGCGCAGGGCCTGTCGGCGCAGGTTGCGGGCGCTGTTCACAGCTTCATGGTGGACGGGGAAGTCGGGCTGGCGGCCCTCGGCATGGAAGACCACCTCCGTCTGGTTCTTGCTGCGCTGCACCAGGAACCCTTGCAGGGGTTTCAGCACGAAATCGTCGTCGAGCGGGCTATAGGCCGTGAACGTACTGAAATCCCAACGGTTGGGGGCCAGGATGGGAGCATCGCTTTCCAGTTGCTGAATGTCGAAGTAAGCCATGAAGGGATTGGCCACAAAGTTCCAGCCCTCATTATGAGGATACTCGCCCTTGTATTCCGTGAGGGGAATGGTGACGTCATCACTGCTGAGGGCGAGCGTGCGCAGAGGTGTGCAGCTACGCATGTTGAACTCAACACCATCGTACACGCTCTTCCACCGGTTTTCTCTATCCTCATAGTAGAAATCGGTTAACTGGCCATAGGCTCCGTACCGCAGGATGTAGCCACGGCCAGTCTTCAGCGTATCTGTTGACTCAACGTCAGTCCACACATGGTCATGATTGCCGACAGCACGCTGGGCGCCGTCGAAAGTTCGCAGCACAAAGGGCGTTCGCGGGTTGTTGCACCGCAGGTCGCTGACCTTCATGTCGAAAGGCGGGGTAAAGAAGAACCATTGATTGACCTCGTACTCCAGATTCATCTCCATGGACTGCGCCGTCATTGTGCCCTCATTGATGAGCGTTCCCGTGGGCTGCTGGTTCTCCCAGTCGTAGCTCTGCCAAGCCTGCTGATAGTCATAGCGCAGATGATTCAGCGGCCAGTTGACATTCTTGCCCACATGCAGGTGGCCAGAGTAGAAGTTTTCATTCCAGTTAGAGTGGGTAATGTTCATGCTGACATTGTTCACTACTGGGAACCAGACGGAATCGGTCGTAAGAGTGGTGGCGATGACCATCATGTCAGGGCTATAGCCTGTGAGGGGCCTGATGTCGAGGTCCTGGAACTTGGGATGCTGCTGATAGGCCTGCACCGACTGTGCTGGCACGTAGATGGGGCCATACTGGCTACGCGAAACCGACCCGCTGATGTTTACGGGTACAATGCTGCGCAAGACGAGACTGTCGCAGGCGGGGCCATCGCCTTGGAGGGCCCAGTCGCCCATTCGTGAGACCGTGCTGGGGAAGTCGACGTAGCGCAGCTTGTTACTTAAGAAGGCACGCTCGCCTATGATCTCCACGCCTTCGGGCACCACCACGCGCTCGTAGTCGCCACCAATGAAAGCTCTATCCCCTATTTCAACCACTGTCGACGGGATGTTGACTTCCTTCAACGGACATTCACAGAAAGCCCAGCTGCCAATGGTCTTCACACCTTCAGGCAAGTCAATGTGGGTGAGACTGTTACAGTTATAAAAGGCAGTATTGCCAATGGTAGTCACGCCGCTATGCAGTGTCACGGTGGCCAGGCTGTCACAACTATTACACACATTATCGGGCACTTCGCTGATGAGCGGGGGCAGCGTGAAGCTCTTCATGCGCTTGTTATTATGAAACACATAAGGCCCCATCAAACGCAGGCTACTTGGCAACTGCGCATCCTCCAACTGTGGGCAGTTGGAAAAGGCTCCCTCCTGCAGATACTGCAACCCTTCGTGCAGGGTGACATGACGCAGGGAGTCACACTGATAAAAGGCACCACTGCCAATCTCAATGACGCTGGCAGGAATGTCGATGGAGCGCAGCGGAACGTAGCAGAAGCAATATTCCTGGATGACCTGCAGCGAAGGCGGCAGCGTGATGTGGTCGAACTTACATCCATTGAAAGCATCATAGCCCAGGAAAGTCAACCCGTCGGGCAATGTGGGGGAAAGCAGCTCTGTACAATCCTGGAAGGCATGATGCTCAATGCGGGTGACGCGCTGCGGAATGTTCACTTCTTTCAGTACAAGGCAACCAATGAAGGCATAAGCGGGTATGCTGGTCAGGTTGCGGCTGATGTGCACCCTGGTCAGGTTGGCACAGCTGGAAAAGGCACTCTCACCGAGAGCCGTGACGGCGTCGGGCATGTCAAACTCGGTAATGCCAGAATAACCGAAGGAATAGCCACCTATGCTGGTGATGCCTTTAGGCAGGGCGATGCCCGTCAGGGCCTTACATTGATAGAAGGTGTAATCAGCAATCTCAGTAATACTGTCAGAGATGTTCACACTGGACAGTGATTCACAACCATAGAATGCACCGCCACCCAGCACTGTGACGCTCTGGGGTATGTGGATGCTGGTGAGCTGGTCGCAGCCAAAAAAGGCTTGTTGTCCTATTTCTTTCAGCCCTTGCTGCAGGCTGATGCTGGTCAGAGAACGGCAGTTATTGAAGCCATTATTCTCAATATTAGTCACCGTGGCAGGCAACGATATGGCAGAGAGCGACGTGCAGTTATAAAAGCATGTTTCTCCAATGATTTGCAACCCGTCGTGCAGCGTCACCGATTGCAGTTTATAACAGTACGCGAAACAATCACGGGGTAGCTCGCGCACGCCAGCAGGAATGTCAATCTGCTCCAGGTTCTCACAGCCACGGAACATACCCGAAGGCAGCTCGCACAAGGAGTCGGGCCAGACCACTTCACGCAGGTTACGACAGGAACTGAGGGGCGACCAAATGCTGTGCAGCGTCTTTGGATAGACTATGCGCCGCAGCGAGTCGGTGCGAAGGTCCATGTACTCTATGACATTGTTAGGATCCGGACCTTCATAGTACTTACTGTGGAATCCCCACTCAGGATTGGCGGTGACGGCCGACAGGTCCACCTCGTGCGCCTTTTCAGCCAGGGCATGAAGGGCATTCCTGCCTTCGTAGAACCAGCTGTTGCTGAAGTCCTGCCCGGTGATGCGCAGATGGCTGATGTTATACTTCTCGGTCAACTCTTGCCAGGTGCAGCCAAACTGCTGCTCAATCTTAGCAGGCACCTCCTCCAGTGTGGCGGGCAGTTCAAATACTGTCCATTGCTGCGCCATGGCCCCACTTCCTAAAAGAAGAATGAAACCTGCGGCGGTGAGTAATCGTCGTCTGATGTTTTCCATATTCTCTCTGTTATTTATAGTTTCAAGTCAGATATTGTGCAAAGATAGGCAAAAAGACAGAACTCGTCGTTTCATTTTTGCAAAAGTTTGTTTCATTTTTGCAGAAAGTACTATTAAGAAGGCCTTTTTACAAGAAAAAATGATTAACTTTGCAGCAAACTTGTTGAGCAACGAAAGTAAACATGAGAAATAACAATACAGACCCCACCCCTGCCCCTCCCCTTGAAGGGAGGGGAACTGCTGCCGCCTTGTCCGCAACAGGGACTTCGCAAGGCACTCCCCTCCCCTTGAAGGGAAGGGAACTGCTACCGCCTTGTACGCAACAGGGACTCCGCAAGGCACTCCCCTCCCTTCAAGGGGAGGGGTCAGGGGTGGGGTCTGTAATATTAGACATGAAACGCTTGATGCTTCTTTTTCTGCTTCTCCCGCTGTCACTGCTGCCCTTGCAGGCACAGACTGACAGCTGCCAGTTGGCGCCCCTTCAGGTGGAGCGCCTCCCCGACATGCTGACAGCCCGCGCCGGTCATGGCGCCTTCTATATAAATAATGAGTTGGTGGTGATAGGTGGACATACCGACGGCTTTGTGCCCACTGCCACGGCCGAATACCTGAAAGACGGCCAGTGGCACCCGATGGAGACCATCTACCCCCACGACGACGGCCTGGCGCTGCAACTGTCATCGGGCAGGGTGCTGCTGGCTGGCGGCCACTCAGAAGCCCTGGGCATCGGACAGACGTTTCCCGCCGAATTCTACTACCCCGGCGAGCACCGCTTTGAAGGATTCAGCTGCCTGGACCGTAAGCGCAGCCTGGCCAGTGCAGCTGAGCTGGACAACGGGCGCGTGCTCATAGCCGGCAACTGGTATGCCGATGACGATATGGAACTGTTTGACGGGCAGGCTACCTTCACCACAGTTAAAAAAGTATCGGCCAACAGGGGCTACCCCTATGTACTGCGCTGCGGCAAGAACGATGTCATCGTTTTCGGCAATGCTCTGCACAACCACCAGGTAGTGGGCTGTGACACGGTGGACCATCTGCAGGGTGAGCCTTACAACGTGCCCCTGCTGCAGACATGGCAACCCATGGGAACCGACCATCCCATGGGCTCCAACAGCTTTATAGGCGACGAGGCGGCTGGCCTCTACTCCTATTTGCTGCTGGCCCGCAATGACAACGGCCAAATGGCCTTTCTCCGCGTTGACAGCACCGACTTTTCGCTACTGCCCACCGCCAGCCAGCTGCCCACCGAGAGCCCTTGGGACAAGATACGTTTCGAAGGCCCCGTGGTGGTCGACCGCCAGCGGCAGCGCGGCTATGTGGTGGGTGGTGGATATACCGACCACCGCTGCTATGTGCTGGCCGTTGACTATGCCCGCCAACCAGCACCCCTCACGCTATTCTACTCTGAGCCCCTGACCGAGCTAGGCAATGCGTCGCCCGTGATGGACGATGATGGCAACCTGATTATAAGCGGCGGTGTCGACGACAGCAACTTCAGCCCTTTCCGCAGCGTTTACAAGCTGCATTTGGACGGTAGCAATGTCACTGTGGCAGCCGCCGCGGATGGCCACCGCTTTCAATGGGGCTGGCTTTGGGGGCTGGGCGTGCTGGGGGCAGTCGCACTGGGCGTGTGGGCTGCAAGGCGCATGCGCAATAAAGAGTCTGTGCCTGACGATGACGACCTGGACAATACAGAGGAAGCGGATGACGAATTGACTGCCGACGACCTGCATCACGATGCGGCCACCGACCAGCTTACCCCTGCTGAGAATGGCCTGCTGCGCGAACGCCTTGAAAGGCTGATGGCGCAAGAGCGGCTCTACCTGAACCCCCAACTGAAACTGTCAGACCTGGTGCGCCGACTCAGTTCCAACCGCAACTACGTTTATCAGGCTCTCAATGTTGAGATGGGCATGTCGTTTGCAGAGTATGTGAACAAATTGCGAGTGGATCATGCCAAACGGCTCATGGAAGAGCAGCACGAGCTTTCTGTTGGTGATGTGGCCACGCTGTCGGGCTTTGCCAGCAATGTGTCATTCTACCGGAACTTCAAATACTATTGCGGCTGTTCGCCGAAAGAATACAAGAAGAATCTTTCGGTTTGATTCATTCTTTTCATTGCATCAGATGGCACTGAGGCCCAGCCTCGGCCATGCGCTCCGTCCTCACGCACGCGCGCGTAAATATCGCGCGAAAATGGTGCTACAAGTGCTACTGGCGGTGCTAACCGCCTGATGTCATGGTGTTTACGGGTGCAAATTGGCCTCCCAGAAGTGCTACCAGAAATGCTACTGGTGCTACCGGTGAGCCCCCGACCCATCAAAGCCACAAAAGGGCGGCGAGATTTTCCAAAAAGTCAACGAGATTTTTCAAAACGGCGCCGCCGTTTTCCAAAAAGTCGGCGCCATTTTTTGAAAAGTCGGCGCCGCATGAAATTTTCCCGATGAGACATACAGAAAAGTCGCGGCCCGACTTTTCTGTATGTCTCATTTCTGCACAAAA
>CAMNJH010000040.1 GCA_946541275.1 uncultured Prevotellaceae bacterium | reverse complement strand
TTGGAAGGGAGGGGAAGGGCTGCGCACAAATAGGTCAGCTTCTAAGTTATTGCCTTTTTTCGTTAGGAGAGGCTCACTTTTCTGTAGTATTTAGTACCTGGAAGAGGCATAAATGTGTAAGAAATACAACCATTTGCGTCCACTTTTCCAGACCTCATTCTGGCTTTTATCTGTCTGGTTTTCAGTTTGTTGATGTTTTTGTGCGTCTGTTTTCGTCCACTTTATATCTACTTGTCGAAAAAAGATATTGCAAAAAGCCGTAACTTTGCATCACAATTTTATCAACTAAAACTATATTGTAAGTAATGAAAAAGAAACCTCTGATTTCCCTGATTTCGCTATTGGCTCTGCTGCTCGGCACTGCATCGGCCATGGCACAACAGGTGGTGAAAGGACAGGTTGTCGACAACGAGGGCGTTGAATTGCCAGGCGTGAGCGTGGTGGTGAAAGGCAAGTCGGTGGCTGCTGTGACCAGCATCGACGGACGCTATGCCATTAATGCATCGCCCGATGACACACTGGCGTTCTCCTACATCGGATTCCTTACTGCCAATGAGCGCGTGGGCAACCGCGACGTGATTGACGTAGTGATGCGCGAAGATGCCACAACACTGGAAGAGACCGTGGTGGTGGCCTTTGCCAAGCAGAAGAAAAACTCGGTCATCGGCTCTATTGAGACCATCAACCCCGCTGAGCTGAAGACGCCGAGCACCAACCTGACCAATACGCTGGCCGGACGTATTGCCGGTGTCATCTCTTATCAGCGCAGCGGCGAACCTGGCAAGGACAATGCCAACTTCTTCATCCGTGGTGTCTCCACCATCAACAGCGCCCTGGCCGGTCCGCTGATTCTGATTGACGGTGTGGAAATGTCGACTGAGGACCTGGCCCGTCTGGAGCCAGAGAACATTGCCTCGTTCAGCATCATGAAGGATGCCACGGCCACGGCCCTCTATGGCTCCAAGGGCGCTAACGGCGTGATTCTTGTCACCACCAAGAGCGGCCGCAAGGGCAAGGTGAAGATTACCACCCGCGTGGAGTCGCAGATCTCCACCCCGACCAAGATTCTGGAGTTCGTGGATGGCATAGAGTACATGAACCTCTATAACTACGCACAGCGCACGCGTGACCTGTCGGGCAACGTCAGTGATGCCTATCTGAAGGAGAAGATTGAAAACACCCAGGCCGGCACCGACCCCATGCTCTATCCGAACGTTGACTGGTATGGCATGATGTTCAAGAACCAGACCATCAACACCAAGGCCACGGTGACGGCCAGCGGTGGCGGCGAGGTGGCCCAGTACTACCTGTCGGCAGCCTATACCCATGAGAACGGCTTGCTGAAGGTGCCGTCGGTGAACAACTATAACAACAACATCAGTATCAACCGCTATAACATCCGTGCCAACATCGACGTGAACCTGACAAAGACCACCAAGGTGGCTGTGAAGGTGTACTCGCTGCTGGATCGCTCGAACACGCCTGCTGCTTCAACCACTTCGCTGTTCGACCAGATCATGCGTGCCAACCCTGTCGACTTCCCCGCCTACTATGACAAGAGCATCGACAATACCTGGTATTATGCTGAGCACGTGCTCTATGGCAATGCTGGCCGCTTTGGCGAATATCCCAACCCTTACGCACAGATGATGGTGGGCTATAGTGACGGCTTCACCTATACCGGCAACTCCATCTTCACGCTAGAGCAGGATCTGAGCATGATTACCGAGGGACTGTCGGCACGCGGCCTGGCCTCGTTCTCGTCGACAGGTTCGAACACCAACACCCGAACCATATCCCCCTTCTACTATGCACTGGCTACTGACGTGAGTGAGCTGGGCACGAAGTACAGCCTGAACCAGGTGAAGGAAGGCTCCGACCGCCTGAGCAATCCCAGCCAGTCGCTGTCCACCTCCAGTTCCTACTACTTTGAGGCTGCCCTGCAGTATAACCGGGCGTTTGGCCAGCACAGTGTGGGCGCTCTGCTGGTAGGCCAGGCCAAAGAGCAGCTGCTGGGAAATGCTGGTGGCACCTTCGGCTCACTGCCCATTCGCACACTGGGACTTTCGGGGCGTCTGACCTATTCCTATGGCGACCGCTACTTCGTGGAGGGTAACTTCGGCTACAACGGCTCTGAGAAGTTCGACCGCAGTCACCGCTGGGGCTTCTTCCCCTCTATCGGCGTGGGATACATCATCTCTAATGAGAAGTTCTGGAACGACCTGGGACTCAGCAGCATCTTCCCCATGTTCAAGTTCAAGGCCAGCTATGGCCTGGTGGGTAACGACAACATCATGGCCTCCAGCGCCCGATTCTATTACCTGGCCGACGTGAACACCAACAATGGTGGCACGGGCTACACCTGGGGACAGAACTTCAACGTCAGCTACAATGGCTACTCCATCAACCGCTATGCCAACGCACAGATAGGATGGGAAGCCTCCAAGAAGCAGAACTACGGCATTGAGATGGACCTGCTGGGCAAAGCCACCATCCAGGTGGAGTATTTCCGTGAGAACCGCGACGACATCTACCAGCAGATGCAGGCCGTGCCCCAGACCATGGGTGCCACCGCTGCCATCTATGCTAATCTTGGCAAGGCCAAGAGCCACGGCATTGACGCTTCGTTCGATATCAACTGGAGCATCAACAAGGACTGGTGGTTGCAGACTCGCTTCAACTACACCTATGCCACCAGTGAGTATCTACGTGGCGGTGACCTGGTCTATCCTGAAGCATGGCGCAACCGCATGGGCTACAACCTGTCACAGCAGTGGGGCTACGTGGCTGAGCGCCTCTTCATTGACGAAGAAGACGTGATGAACAGCCCCGTACAGTTCGACCAGACGCCGGGCGTGGGCTATATGGCCGGCGATATCAAGTATGTTGACATCAACAAGGATGGTAAGATTGACGTGAAGGACCAGGTGGCCATCGGCTATCCCAGCGATCCTGAAATCATCTATGGCTTCGGAGCTTCAACGGGATATAAGGGCTTTGACTGCTCGTTCTTCTTCCAGGGTTCGGCTCATTCGTCGTTCTTTATCAATCCTACCTCTATTGAGCCTTTCTCATCGCATCGCAATGCACTAAAACTGGTGGTGGGCAACTACTGGAGCGAGGAGAATCCCGACCCACACGCCTTCTGGCCTCGCCTTTCCACCAGCATCAACTCGAACAACACGCAGACTTCTACCTGGTGGCTGCGCAATGGCGCCTTCCTGCGTCTGAAGACCGTCGAGGTGGGCTACTCACTGCCCAGCAAGACCACCAAGAAGCTGGGCTTCGACGTGATTCGCATCTTTGCCTCGGGCAACAATCTGCTCTGCTTCAGCGATTTCAAGCTGTGGGACCCGGAAATGGGAGGCTACGGCATTGGATACCCCACGCAGCGCGTCTACAACCTAGGCATCAACGTTGAGTTCTGATAAAGAGAAATGATCAAAGAGAAACGTAAAATGAGAAATGATAAACTGACAGCGATGAAAAAGTTCCTGAAATATACATTCCTTGGAGCGCTGGCCTTCCTGGCAAGCGGATGCTCCGACTATCTGGATGTGGTGCCCGACAACACGCAGGACATCCGTGCGCTCTTCAATCGCAAGGAAACAGCCTTTAATGCCCTGGCCACCTGCTACCACTACATTCCTGAATATGACAATACCTACTCGTTCCTGGGCATGAGCGACGAGATGATTATGGGTATTGACCGCGTCACCGACGGCAAGAACGCCGTGCTAGGCAAGGTCAGTGCCGACCGCCCCATTATGAGTTTCTGGTATGGTGACTGGGGTGGATCATGGAGCGAGCATGCCCCCTGCGAAGCTTCGCTCTTCATCCCCCTGCGCATCTGCAACACCTTCCTGAACAACATTGGCCGCGTGCCCGATATGACGCAGAGCGAAATAAGCCGCTGGAGCGGCGAGGTGAAGTTCCTCAAGGCCTACTATCACTTCCTGCTCTTCACCCAGTATGGAGCCATACCCATCATTGAAGACGAGACACCGCTGGACATTTCGGCTCCTGAGAACCAGTATGTACGCGTGCCTGTTGATCAGGTCATTGACTACATTGTCAATCTGCTTGACGAGGCTTGCGATGCACTGCCCATGCGTATCATCAACACGGCGGAGCTGGGCCGCATTGACCAGACCATCTGCAAGTGCTTCAAGGCCAAGGTGCTGCTCTATGCCGCCAGCCCTCTTTTCAACAACAACCCCTTGTACTACACCATGGAGAACCACGATGGCACCAAGCTGTTCCCGCAGGATAATCCTCAGCTGGAACACCAGAAGTGGGAGCGCGCTCTGGCTGCCTATGAGGATGCCCTGCAAATCTGCGAAGTGTCGAACATTCACCTGTACCGCTATCCTGCAGGCGACTATACCAAGACCATCGACGCACGTAACTTCCGCAACGACTCCATCCGTCTGCCTTTCATGTACAACTATCAGTACGCCATGGTGACCAACTGGAATGAGGAGGTCATCTGGGGCTGTTCGCGCCCTGCCCACCTGGTGCTTAACTGGCACGAGATACAGCGCTCCATCAACTATAAGAGCTCTGCCGAGACCTCGACCGGCGATGCCTGGCAGTGGTTTGGCCCCACACTGAACGCCACGGAGTTCTTCTATACCAAGAACGGTCTGCCCTTGAACGAGGACCCGACGTTTGACTATACGAACCGCGACTCTGTAGTTACCATTCCCGTGGAATACAACACGGTGGCACAGGTGGGTGAGCAGACGGCTTATATGTTCCTGAACCGTGAGCCCCGCTTCTATGCCTCTATCGGCTTTGACCGCTCGCGTGTGCGTGGCTACGGCACTCTCTACAATCTGAAGATGCGCTACATGGAAGCCAATGGCCGCCAGAGCCATAATGACATTGACGTTCCGACATCGGGCGTATTCCTGCGCAAGCTGATGCACCCCGACACCCGCGGCAACGGAACCATTACCCGCTATGCATGGCCCATCATCCGCTACAATGAGATGCTGCTCAGCTATGCCGAGTGTATGAATGAGGTCTTTGGCACTGCCCGCCAGCAGGACATCCTGAACGTTCTTGACACTATTCGTGCCCGCTCAGGTGTACCCACAGTGGAAGAAGCCTGGGCAAATGCCAAGCTGCACCCCAACTACTACCAGACGAAAGAGGGCATGCGCGAGATTATCAAGCAGGAGCGTACTGCCGAACTGGCCTTTGAGGGATATCGTAATGACGACGTGCGCCGCTGGCTGGACGGACCGAAGTGCTTCAACACCGCCATCTACCAGTGGAACGCTGACGAGTCGACCGCTCAGGGTTATTATCAGCGCATACAAGATCCGAAGTTGCTGCACGTATTTACCACCCGTAACTATCTGTGGCCTATTCCTACTGACGAATTGGTGAAGAATCCGCTGCTCGTTCAGAATCCTGGTTATTAATCATACCTTAAAAGAATTACAGTCATGAAAAAGAATATCATCAATATTGTTGCATTCCTGGCGACGGTTCTTCCTGTTGCGGGAGTCGGAGGAGGACTTCTTGCCTCTTGCTCTGACGATGACGACACCAGCCTGACGCCAGTGACCAACGTCAGCTACGAGCCCACTATGGGCGGTGCCATCATCACCTACACGGCACCTGCCAATAACGACCTGCTCTATGTGAAGGCCGCCTACACCAATTCACAGGGTGAAAGAGTGTTCCGCTCGTCAAGCATCTACGACAATAAAATAGAGATTGAGGGACTGGCCGACGAGACCAAAACTTACCCTGTTGCTATAACAGCTGTTGATAAGTGGGGTGGGGAAACCAGTGCCGTGACTATCAATGTCCAGCCTGGACGCTCTTACATTAACATTATCAAGGACAATCTGGAAATCCATCCTCTGTGCGGTGGCCTGGTACTAGTATGGGAGAATCCTGCAGGTGTGCAGACGGCCAGCGATGCAGTCAGCAACCCTGGAAAGCAGGTCTATGTGGTCGTTGACTATACTGATGCCGACGGTGTCACCCGCACCCGGTATCTCTCTAGCAAGCAGAAGAATGCCACCGCCAAGGTGCGTGGACTCTTCGCTGGCAAATATCAAGTGAACTACCACGTGGAGGATACCTCTGGCAATAAGACGGAGCAGAGCAGCACTATCACCTGCGATGTGCCCGCCGAAACAGAGTTCAAAAAGTTCGTAGAGCGCGAAGATCCCGTCAATGGACTGGTGAAGGACTTCATCTGGAAGTTGGTGCCGAAGCTCACCACCCTGCAAGAGGCCTGGGAATACCGCAATGCTGCCATCTTCGACGGCATTGTCAATGTCAGCACCGATGCCAGCACTCAGAGCTATGCCGGTACAGACTGCGATAATTCAAGCGTCACCTATGGAGCTGCCATCCCCTGGGATACCGAGCAGGTGGACATCGTTGTCGACTTGAACCAGGTGGTCAGCATCTCGCGCATGAAGGGCTGGCAGCGAGCTTTCAAGTATGGTGCTCAGCCTTATGCCGGTGGCGATGAAATGACCTCAGGAGTATCGAAGGACTACGACTATTATCAGCCCGACAACCTGAAGCGCTTCAAGGTGTTTGGTTCGATGACACTCAATGAAGAGGACTGGTTCCTCATTCAAGACTGCGACATCGCCACCAACACGACAAACTTCCAGGGAACCTTGCCTCAGTATTGGACTAATCCTGAGTGGTATGGCAATACCAATGTCTATATGCCTACGAACGAGAGCTATGCCATAGCTGAGGAAGGGCATGAATGGGAACTGAATGAGATGACCGATTCCGTACGCTACATTCGTGTGCGTTTCGTGGAGAACTGGGATCTTTCCAAACGTGGCGTTTCCGGCCTGTCGGAAATCAACCTCTACGGCTCAGTGCTCGTCACACCTGAGGAGCTGGCTGCCAAGGAGGCTGCTGAGAATGCCACTGCTCGCCGCAGGAAGTAATTGAGCATTATTTGTCGAATGAAATGAAAAAAAGATAATCATGAAGAAGATAATCTGTTTCCTGACCATCGCTTTTATTGCTGTCGTTGCCACAACATCATGCAAGGACATGGACGACAACTATAGGGAGTACCTGGAGGATGTCCCAACCTATTCCCCTCCTGTGCGCAATCTGACAGCAGTGTCGCCCGAGGCTGGCACGCTCACGCTGAGCTGGACCATCGATGATAAGTCGCAGCGTGCCAAGTCCATTCGCATCTTGGTGAAGAAAACCGCCACTGACATCCAAACATTTGAAATCCCCGAATTGGTGATGCAGTACACTATCAGCGGACTGGACCTGCAGGCTTACGACTTCGATGTCTATACGATTGATGGCTTTGGCAATCTCTCGATTCCCATCTCCAAGACCTTCACTCCGATTCCTGGGCGCGAGTAACTGATTTGTAAATATGAATACGAAATGCATGTATCGTCTCCTATTCTTCCTGCCGGCTTTATTGCTGGCAGGATGTGGAGACTCTGACACGGAAGAAACGACTGAACCCGGTCAGGTCACTACACTTGACCTGACCGTGACCAGCGTCACCACCGACCCTGACCGTCCCAACTATCAGGCATCATGGTCGCCCAATGGCAATGTCTATCTCTTCTATAGTGAAGAGACGGACCTAAGCTATGCCACGAATGAAGGTGACGGCAGCCAGTGGCCCTTGATGGATGTAAGCTCTGTGTACCACCCCATTGTGAAATACAAGGGAACGGACGGGCAAATGAGAACCCTTCATCCTGTCAGTGCCTATGGCTCTACTGCTGGCGGAAAGCTGGATAATCACTCGTCAGTTCGCTATAGTCAGGTGCATTTCGACATTCCTCAGCTTGACACCGCTTATGGCCAGATCAAGAAAGGTAGCACCATACTGGTAATGATCTGCCTGAACGACGACCAGACAAAAGCCTGGATGGGACGGGCGCTGACATTACGTCGCAACCATCTCATCCATGTCTCTCTTCCCGATAAGAAGGACCGTACCTTTATCCATGAGAGCGAGATGAACAGCCGCTGGTGGCAGGTTGATGAAGAATAATGTTTAATTCGAAATAGTAATATGATCGCGATGCCTCAAAGAACAACATACATACTGCTTACCGCCCTTATGCTGACCACAGCATGTGCTACTGCACAGAAAGCAAAGCTCTACACCACCGATGGCACCCGTACCTATTCGCTGACTGAGACATCGGTGGAGGGGGAACTCAGCAGCAACGTGCGCAGTGCCATTGTGCTGAAACCCGAAGAGGCCAACCAAAGCATTGACGGGTTTGGCTTTGCCATCACCTATTCCTCATGCTACAATCTGCTGAAGATGGAGCCTGAGGCCAGGAAGGCATTGCTACGCAAGACCTACTCAAAGACTGAGGGATATGGCGTGAGCTATGCTCGCATCTCATTGGGATGCAATGATTTCTCCAGTACAGAATACTCGCTCTGTGACGTGCAGGGGCCGGCTAATGACTTGCTTCAGCACTTCCGCCTCTACACTGACGAGACAGACTATGTCATTCCCATACTGAAGGAGATCCTGGCCATCAACCCTGATCTGAAGATTATTGCTGCTCCCTGGACTTGCCCACGATGGATGAAGGTGAACAGCCTCACCAATCTTACAGCTCACAACTCTTGGACGGATGGCCATCTGAATCCCTCTTATTACAAGGCCTATGCCCAGTACTTCGTGAAGTTTGTGCAAGCCTTTGCCGCTGAGGGCATCACTATCTATGCCGTCAGCCCACAGAATGAACCGCTGAATCCAGGCAACTGCGCCTCGCTCTACATGCCGTGGAATGAACAGGCTGGTTTCGTGCAGCAGCTGGCTCCTGCTTTCGCTGAGGCTGGCCTCAGCACCAAGATATACCTTTTTGATCACAACTATAATTATGATGGAAAGGAAAGCGAGCAGCAATATCCCGCTAAAATCTACAAGGTGTATGAGAACAAGGACTTTGCTGGTAAGGAGCTGATTGTGGGAGCCGCCTATCATAACTATGGCGGCAACACAGACGAGCTGAACACCATTCACAATCTTTACCCTGACAAGGAGTTGCTCTTCACCGAAGCCTCTATCGGTACATGGAACAATGGTCGTGACCTTGACCGCTCCCTGGCCGACAATATGGTGGAAGTAGGACTGAAAACAATGCTGAAGCACTGCGTGGGAGCTATTGTATGGAATTTCATGCTTGACTGGAACCGTGGCCCTAACCTGGATGGCGGTTGCCAGACCTGCTATGGAGCTATTGACATCAGCAATGACTATAAAACGCTGACATTCAACTCCCACTACTACACCATTTGCCATCTGTCGGCCGTGGTGCGTCCTGGAGCAGTTCGCATCAACACCAGCGGCTGGTGGCTTAATGACGTGACATACGCTGCCTTCCGGAATCCAGATGGCACCCTTGCCCTTGTGCTGTACAATGGCACACAGAAAGAGTTGAACATTCATGTGGCTGATGGCCAGCATCGCTATCCCCTCCATGTGCCGGCACGCGCTGTCGTCTCGCTACTGATGGGTATTGACCAGCAACAATCCGGAGTAAAGAAACTTCAGTCTGTTATGCACGAAGACAAAGGCTACTACACTTTGCTGGGTACACGGATGGAGACACCAAGACAGTCGGGCGTCTATATCCATCAAGGACGAAAGGAACTGTTCCAATGATAAGACAACATCTTAATAATTTACAATAGTATTCACAACAAAACTGAAAAAGATTATGAAAAGACTATTTACCCGCTTAGGCATTGCGATGGCACTCTTCGCAAGCGCCAGCATGGCATCAGCGCAAGAGACGCTGGTAGTTGATGGCACAAAAGGCTATGACCAGGTGCTGGTTCAGGGAGCTGACTACGTACTCCCTGGTACTGACGCCACTTGGTATGCTCAGCCCGAGTATTTCACCCACAAGGCAGGCGATGTATGGACATTCAATGCCTATCCTTATGCAGAGTATGCCTACTTCTTCACAGCCGACGAAACTCACAAATGGATTCAGGTGGATATTCGTCAGGTGGATGACGCTGAGGCAGCTTTCGCTAACTGGGAACTGAACAAGGCCATCTATGTGAATGGTGGTGATATCGGCTTCCCCTCTTGGGAGACCAACAAGCTCAACTGGGATGCTGGCAACAACTGGCAGGGCATGAACTCTGTGGCTGTGGGCCAGATTGCCAATGGTGTCTATCGTCTGACAATGGTGATGGGCGAACAGCTCAACAGCAACAACATCAACTTCAAGTTCTATGGTAGCCGTCCCTTTGAGGAAGGCTTGTTCTGGCCTTCGCGTCAGGGTGGTATCGTAGACATGGAGGACAATCCCTGGCTGCGCTTGCACGGCACTAATCCTGAGGATACGGGCAATGGTGGCGACATCTTTGCCAAGGATGGTGCAGAGTTTGCTGATGGCGACACGCTCATTGTCAATATAGACATGAACACCACTCCTGGCAAGATGACGGTTGAATACCGCGAGAAAGTTGTCACCGACTTCCCCACCTTCAATGGTGCTAACATGGAAAAGCGTGGCAACAACTACGTCTTCCAGGGCACACTGACGCAGGGTAGCGAATTTACGCTGGGCAACCTCGGCGCTGCTGAAGTGGATGCTGCCAATCTCTATGTTGACGAGTGTGTGGCTACTTCTCTCGGGGCTGGCAAGTATAAGTTCAATGCAATTAGCGGCAACTACACAGCCATTCTCTATCCTGCCTTGGGTTATCTGAAGGTGTTTGCCGGTACTTACGATGCTCCTGCCACCTTTAACGACGGCAAAGCCCTTTGGATTATCGGTTCTAACATTGGTCAGCCCACAGCTTCCGCCAACAACTCCAACTGGGGAGCTTCGCTGAACAACAGCATTCCCGTGGCACAAATCAGCGAGAACGTCTATAAGATTAGTCTCACCGTCGGACAGGAAATCACCAGTGGCATCAACTTCAAGTTCTTTGGCCAGTATGGCTGGGGCACCGAGTTCCACGGCTCCGATTTGGTGCTGTCGAATAGTGACTATATTTACATCAACAATCCTGAAGGTCAGTGGACTTACGACGAGAATGGCAATGAGACCTACACTCGTGGCGGCGACGATGGCAACATCTTCGGTACTGGTGCTGCACTGGGCAATGGTGATAAGTTTATCCTCACCATCGACATGAACGGCTTCGTGGCAGGTGATCCTGTCAACGAGATTGTGGCCGTGCCTGGTAAGATTAATGTGGAATACATACCTTATGCAGGTCCTGTGCCCACGCTGAATGGCGAGAAGATGGCAAGTGCTGGCAACAACTATTTTGCCAATGTGACACTGACCAAGGGAAGCACGCTGAGCATGACCGATCCCGATGGCTTCGACTTCAGTGCAGCCTATACCGACCCGTTCTTTGCCTTCAACATGGGCAATGGCCAGTTCCAGTTCAACGCTGTTAATGGTAATTATGCCGTTGTGCTCGACAAGGCTAATAATTACGTGCGTTTCATCCCCGGAACCTTTGAGAATCCTGCCACCATCACCGAGGGCGGTCTGTGGATCATCGGTGAAGGCTTTGGTCGTCCTTCTGTGAACGGCAATGCTCCTGGCTGGAATACGGGTACTATGACCGACATTCCCGTGGCTCAGGTGGAAGCAAACATCTTCAAGATGGGTGTCACCTGCGGACAGGAAATGTGGGATAACTGGTGCAACTACAAGTTCTTTGGCCAGCCCAACTGGGGCATTGAGTTCAAGTCTCCTGGTATGGGCGTGGAGTATGCCCTGGTCAGCGAAAACCAGTACCTGGGCGTTGGTGACGGCACTGACGGTCATGACAATGGCAACATCTACTTCAAGGGTGGTGACGACGGCGTCTTCGTCAATGGTGAGACCTACATCATTACGCTCGACTTCACACGCGGGTACGATTATGGTTTACTGTTTGTCGATAAGGGCGAGCTGCCTGGCCCCACTGGCATTGAGGACGTTCAGCGTGCATCGGCCGCTGCTCAGAATGGTGTGTTCTATAACCTGCAGGGCGTTCGCGTAGTTGCTCCCGCCAAGGGCCTCTACATCCAGAATGGCCGCAAGGTGGTGGTGAAATAGTATCCCATTATCCAATAAGAATAGAATGAAACGAGCCCTTTTGCTCATCACTTTACTCCTCCAGATGGTCAGTGCCTCACAGGCACTGGCCATCGTGGAAGAGTCATTGGAAACCGCTACCAGTGACAAGGTGGTTGTGGCCTATGTCACGTCGTGGACCCGCACCATTCCTGACCCTTCTGTGATGACGCACCTGAACTATGCTTTCGGACACGTCACAGATACCTACGATGGTGTGAGAGTGGACAATCCTGACCGTCTGCGCAAAATGGTGGCGCTGAAGAAGAAGGCTCCTCAGCTGAAGGTGCTGCTGAGCATTGGCGGATGGGGCAGTGGACGCTTCAGCGAAATGGCTGCCAGTGACTCCTTGCGCCTTAGCTTTGCTCATGATGCCCGTCGCGTGGCTGACGAGTTTGGGCTCGATGGAATTGACATCGATTGGGAATATCCTACCCAGTCATCGGCTGGTATCTCGTCATCGCCACGTGATACCCGCAACTTCACGCTGCTCATGCGCGATTTGCGCCTTGCGCTGGGCGACGACCGCCTGCTCACCATAGCCACCGTGGCCAGTGGAGAGTATATTGATTTGCGCGCATGCGTACAATATATTAATTTGGTCAACGTTATGTCTTATGACATGGCTAGTGCTCCAAAGCATCATTCAGCACTCTATCCCAGCGATATCTCTGGGTGGATGACGACCTCTCAGGCCGTTGATGCTCATCTGCGGGCAGGGGTTCCACGCGAGAAGCTGGTCATGGGCATGCCCCTCTATGGGCGCGGATTGCGAGGCTATGACGCCACCCCCCAGAAAACCCCTGGCATCACGGAGCATTGGAATGAATTGTCCATGGTGCCCTATCTCACGGATTCAACGGGCCGTGTAGTGATGGGCTTTGAGAACGAGCGCTCGCTGGGCATCAAGTGTCAGTACATTCTTGAACATGGGCTGCGTGGAGGAATGTATTGGGAGTATGGCGATGACCATCAGGCTCCGCTGCGCCAGACTATTTGCGACATCCTGATGCGTGGCCAGGCTGGACCCTATCCTGCCGACTATGCGGGCAAGCGCGTCCGCTTCCGTGCCCTGCTGCTATGGGAGCCAGGAGCTGAATCTGCCCACGTTGATTTCGACCGCCAGGCCATACAGTTCTTCCACAAGCTGAGTTATGGCGAGGGCTTCACCTACGATGTGCGTACGGTGTGCCCCGATGCCCTCGACACGCTTCGGAAATACGACGTGGTGGTGATGCTTAACACCCTGCCCGGCTCACCGGCCCAGCGACGGGCCTTCGAGCAGTACATGGAGCAGGGGGGAGGTTGGCTGGGCTTCCATGCCACGGCCTACAATGACCGCAACACGCATTGGCCCTGGCTGAACGACTTCCTGGGCTGCGGACCATTCCTCTGTAACACATGGCCGCCCCAGCCCGCACTGGTAGAAGTGGAGGGCAACGAGTGGCATCCCGTCACCCGTTCCTTGCCCCGCCAGTTTGTGGCTCCGGCCAGCGAGTTCTATCAGTTCTCGCCCTCTCCGCGGGTTAATAAAGATGTGGAGGTGCTGGTCAGCATCTCTCCCAAGAATTATCCTATGGGTATTAAAGACATAGTTACCCATGGTGACTTTCCCATCGTCTGGACGAACACGAAGTACCGCATGGTTTACTTGAACATGGGCCATGGCGATGAAGCCTTTATCGATGCCACACAGAACCTGCTCTTCACCAATGCCTTCCGATGGGTGGCTTTCCAGAATAAGAAGTAATACAAATCATAAGAAATGAGACATAGGCTAACCGTTTTACTTTTCATGCTTCTGGCATGTGCCACCATGTCGGCCCGCCAGCGGGTTCTTGTCCTGGCAGAGCCTGGAGGGCAGCATGAGGCATTCACCCAGACAGGTCTGCGCTGGCTGCATCAGCAAGCTGAACTGCTGGGTTTCAGCCTGGTGGAGTTGCAGAATTGCACTCAACTGAAGGAGGGTGACATCAACAGCTACAATTTGGTGATTCAGCTGAATTATCCTCCTTACGAGTGGAGTGACGTCGCCATGAAAGAGTTTGAGCAGGCCATTGATCAGGGCAAGATTGCGTGGATAGGCTTCCATCATGCCTCGCTTCTTGGCGAGTTTGATGGATATCCCATGTGGCAGTGGTTCAGCCTGTTCCTGGGTGACATCCGCTTCCAGAACTATATAGCAGAGAAAGCTGATGGCGAGGTGACGGTTGAGGACGCTGACCATCCTGTGATGGCAGGAGTACACCCCAAGTTTACCATCCTTGAGGACGAGTGGTACACCTACAACAAGAATCCCCGTGCCCGTGTCCATGTATTGGCCAGTGTTGATGAAAACACCTATCAGCCAGCCTCTAGCGTCAAGATGGGTGACCATCCCGTCATTTGGACAAATCCCGCCAAGCTCGCCAGGAATGTCTATTTCCAGATAGGCCATAGTGCCTCTCTGTTTGAGAACCCTGATTTCGTCAGAATGTTTTCCAATGCCATCCGCTGGTGCCTTCAACCATTAACAGAATAAGCTACTATGAGGAGGCTTTTGTCGTTCATGCTATGGCTGGTGGCCTGTACCGTTGATGCACAGACCATCTGGGATAGAGCGCATCTTGCAGAGGTGAAGTCGAACCTGCAGCAGCCTGCCTATCAGCAGGCCTATGTCCAGCTGTTGCAGGAGGCAGAACTCGCTGCCAGGCAGAATTGTCCTTCGGTCATGCAGAAGGACCAGACGGCATCCAGTGGCGACAAGCACGACTATCTGAGCCTGAGCCGCTACTTCTGGCCCGACCCGACGAAGCCCGACGGCCTGCCCTATATCAACAGGGACGGGGTGTCGAACCCGGAGCTGGAGCGCCTGGACCGCAACCGCCTTTCCGAGATGGCATCTGCCGTGGTCACACTTTCCCTGGCCTGGTATTTTTGCGGGGAAGAGCGTTATGCCCAGAAAGCAGTTGAGATGCTGCGCACGTGGTTCCTCAATAAGGAAACGCGTATGAATCCCCATCTGGAGTATGCCCAGATAGTGCCAGGACTGAACGGCAATAAAGGTCGCTGCTATGGTCTGATTGACAGCTATTCCTTTGTGGAGATGCTTGATGGCGTGCAGTTGCTGGAAGCCTCGAAGTCCTTTACGCAGAAAGACCGTAAGGCCCTGAAGGCATGGTTCAGCCGGTTCCTTGACTGGATGCTCACCAGCAGTCAGGGCAAGGAAGAGAGCAAGCAGGCCAACAACCATGCTACGGCTTACGATGTGCAGGTGATAGCCTACTCCAGATATACAGGCAATCAGAAGGTGCTGGACGAGTATCTGGGGCAGTTCTATGAGCGGCGTATGCTGACGCAGATAGAGCCCGATGGCAGGCAACCCCATGAACTGCGCCGCACTTTGGCCTTTGGCTACTCGCAGTACAACCTGGCCCACATGATTGATGTCTTTCAGATGGCCAGGAATATTCAGTCAGCCAGCTTCAAGGCATCAGGACTGTTGCTGGAGAAGGCAGCCGACTTCCTGGCCCAGTATGAAGGACGAAGTGTCGAGGACTGGCCCTACCAGCAAATCAGCGACTGGGACGCCAAGCAGAACGAACTGGCCAAGGACCTTTACCGCCTGTACCTGCTCAACAACAGCCGCACCGACTATCTGAAGCTGGCCCGCAGCCACATGGTCAAGCGCTTCGCTGACCGTTTCTTCCTGCTCTACTATACGCCCGATGTCACTGACAATGCTTTTGCAGCCGCCGATGCGCAACTGCGCCATCAGCTGGAGCAGGCCAACAAGATTCGCAGGCAGCAGGGTGACTGGAGCCTGATGCCACGTAGCGTGGAGAAGGATGGCTCGCTGCGCATGGTGCACCAGCCCGACTGGTGCTGTGGATTTTTCAGTGGCGAGTTGTGGCAGATGTACCAGTATTCTCATGATTCCTTCTGGCGTGAGCAGGCCGTCACGAACACATGGCCTATAGAACGTGTGAAGTTCAATGACACCAGCCACGATTTGGGATTCATGGTCTACAACTCCTTTGGCAAGGCCTGGGAGCTGACGGGGGAGCGTTCCTATCGTGACGTGGTGGTGCAGGCGGCCCGTACACTGGCTACCCGCTACAATGAGACTGTCGGCTGCCTGCGCTCCTGGAACTGGGGAACACCCGACCGCTGGCAGTTTGCCGTCATCGTCGACAATATGATTAATCTGGAACTGTTTTTCCAGGCTTCCTTGATTACGGGTGACAAACGCTTCTACAATATGGCCGTCAGCCATGCCAATACTACCTTGAAGAATCATTTCCGCCCCGACGGGACGTCATGGCATGTGGTGGATTACAACCCGGCTGACGGAAGCGTCATCAAGCGCATCACCCACCAGGGCTTTGCCGATGAGTCCGTCTGGAGCCGTGGGCAGGGCTGGGGGCTCTATGGCTTCACCATGTGCTATCGCTACACTCATGACAAGGCCTATCTGGATCAGGCACGGAAGATAGCCCGGTGCTGGTTGACGCTGCCCAACATGCCCGACGACATGATACCCTATTGGGACATGCGCGACCCTGCCATTCCACAGGCCCCTCGTGATGCCTCGGCAGCAGCCGTCATTGCGTCGGCCCTCTACGAGCTGGCTACCTATGTGCCTGGTGAAGAAGCCAGCACCTATAGGCAGGCTGCCGACAAGATGGTGCACTCGCTGGAAACCCGCTATCAGGCCCAGCCTGGTGCATCGCAGGGCTTCCTGTTGCTGCATTCCACTGGTAACTATCCTGCCCATGATGAGATTGATGTCTCTATCAACTATGCCGACTACTATTACCTGGAGGCATTGCTCAGGAGGAGAGGGGAGTTATGAGTGAGGAGTTAGGAGTTGAATTTATTAAGTATTCGTATTAAGTATATGAAAAAGATTGTCTTTCCCATCCTGTCGCTTTGCTTAGCGACGAGCATGCAGGCCCAGCAGCGGCCTGTATACCTTGACGAGACGAAACCCGTGGAGCAGCGCATCGAGGATGCCTTGAGCCGAATGACGCTCGACGAGAAGATACGCGTCATCCATGCCCAGTCCAAGTTCTCGGCGGCCGGTGTGCCCCGCCTGGGCTTCCCCGACCTGTGGACTGATGACGGTCCCCATGGCGTGCGTCCCGACGTGCTCTGGGACGAGTGGGAGCAGGCAGGCCAGACCAACGACTCGTGTGTGGCCTTCCCAGCGCTCACCTGTCTGGCTGCATCGTGGAATCCGCAGATGGCCCGTCTCTACGGCGAGAGCCTGGGCGAAGAAGCTCTCTATCGTGGCAAGGACGTCATCCTGGGTCCAGGCGTCAACATCCTGCGTACACCGCTCTGTGGACGCAACTTTGAGTATATGGGCGAAGACCCGCTGCTCACGTCGCGCATGGTGGTGCCCTATGTGCAGGGATTACAGTCGAAGGGTGTGGCAGCCTGCGTGAAGCACTATGCTCTGAACAACGACGAGGAGTACCGCCATCAGGTGAACGTGAAGGTCAGCGACCGCGCTCTCCACGAAATCTATCTGCCCGCCTTCCGTGCTGCCGTGCAGGAGGGAAAGGCCTGGAGCATCATGGGTGCCTACAATCTCTATCAGAGTCAGCACAACTGCCACAATGCTGTGATGCTGAACCAGATACTGAAAGGCGACTGGCAGTTTGACGGCGTGGTCATCAGCGACTGGGGCGGCTGCCACGACACCGATGAAGCCATCCGCAACGGCCTCGACCTGGAAATGGGCTCCTGGACCAACGGACTGTCGTGGGGAGCCTCGAATGCCTACGAGAGCTACTATCTGGCCCAGCCCTACAAGCAGGGCATCCTCAACGGGAAATATACTACGAAGGAGCTCGATGAGAAAGTGCGTCGCCTGCTGCGCCTCTATTATCGTACCACGATGAACCGCCAGCGTCCCTATGGCTCGCTCTGCTCTGATGCTCACTATGCTGCCGCCCTGCAGATAGCTCAGGAAGGCATCGTGCTGCTGAAGAACAGCCCCCTCACGGCCTCCACCAAGGGGGGAGGAGAGGCTGAGCCCCTGCTGCCACTGAACGTGAAGAGCATCAGCAAGGTCCTGGTGGTGGGCGAGAATGCCATCAAGATGATGACCGTGGGCGGCGGCTCCAGCTCGCTCAAGGTGCAGAAGGAGATACTCCCCCTCGATGGGCTGTCAGCCCGCCTGTCATCCCTGTCTTCCCGTCTCTCAGTCGACTATGCCCGTGGCTACGTGGGCGACACCGTGCAGAGCTACAATGGCGTCACCGTGGGGCGCAGCCTCTATGAGACGCGCTCGGCTGAGGTGCTGAGGAACGAGGCCGTGGAGAAAGCCCTTCAGGCTGACGTGGTCATATTCTTCGGTGGACTGAACAAGAGTGACTACCAGGACAGCGAGGGCCACGACCGCAAGCAGTACGAGCTGCCCTATGGGCAGGACGAACTGATAGAAGCCCTCGTCGACGCCAATCCCAACTTGGTCTATGTGAACATCTCTGGTAACCCCGTGGCCATGCCGTGGCTCAGCCGCGTACCCGCCGTGGTGCAGGGCTGGTTCATAGGTTCTGAGGCTGGTGAAGCCCTGGCCAGCGTGCTCTGTGGCGACGTGAACCCCAGTGGCAAGCTGCCCTTCACCTGGTATGCCAGCCTTGACCAGTGCGCCGCTCATGCCCTGGGCACCTACCCCGGCACGTGGCGTCCCGGCCATCAGATTATCGACGAGGAATATGCTGACGATATCTTCGTGGGCTACCGTTGGACTGACCTTCCCGCTAAGGAGAAGGCCAAGCGCATGAAAGGCAGCTCAAAAGCCAAAGCCGCCTCGCCGCTCTTCCCCTTCGGCCACGGCCTGAGCTACACCACCTTTGCGCTGGGGAAGCTCACTGCCGACAAGGAGCGCCTGACGGCCAGCCAGCAGATGACCTTCTCCATCGACGTGACCAACACGGGCAGCCGTCCTGGTGCTGAGGTGGTGCAGCTCTATATCAGCGATAAGAAAGCCAGCGTGGCCCGCCCCGTGAAGGAGCTGAAAGCCTTCCAGAAGGTCTACCTGCAGCCGGGACAGACGAAGACCGTCAGCATGACTATTGGGCGCGATGCCCTGAGCTTCTACGACGAGCAGAGCCACCAGTGGACCTGCGAGCCAGGACTGTTTGAAGCCCAGGCCGGCACTTCGGCTGGCCAGCTGGTCAGCAGGCTGACGTTCACTTTGCAATAAAGACTACGGCTATACATGGATTTAAACGGTTCCACACGGTTTTGGTAACATAGCCAGAACCGTGTGGAACCGTTTAAACCGTGGTTATTCTTCTGCTTTCTGGAATTGCTTCTTGCGCAGCTCAAATGACTCGGTGAGGTACTTTTCGCGCACAATCTTGTTCGACGCCAGCTCCTCGGGAGTGCCTTGAAACAGAATGCGGCCCTCGAAGAGCAGATAGGCTCGGTCAGTGATGGCCAGCGTCTCGTCAACGTTATGGTCGGTAATCAGGATGCCTATGTTGCGGTCCTTCAGCTTCCACACAATCTGCTGAATATCCTCCACGGCAATGGGGTCGACGCCGGCGAAGGGCTCGTCGAGCATGATGAACTTAGGCTCGATGGCCAGGCAGCGCGCTATCTCCGTGCGGCGGCGCTCGCCACCCGACAGCTGGTCGCCCTTGTTGTGGCGCACCTTCTCCAGTCGGAACTCCGTGATGAGGCTCTCCAGCTTCTCTTCGCGGTAGGCCCGGGGACGGCCTGTCATCTCCAGCACACTCAGGATGTTGTCCTCCACCGTCATTTTGCGGAACACCGATGCCTCTTGCGCCAGATAGCCTATGCCGGCGCGGGCCCGTTTGTACACAGGATAGTTCGTCACCTCCTTGTCGCCCAGGAAGATGTGACCGCCATTGGGCATCACCAGGCCCGTGGTCATGTAGAACGAGGTGGTCTTGCCGGCCCCGTTGGGGCCCAGCAACCCTACTATCTCGCCCTGGCGCACGTTGAAGCTGACATCGTTCACCACGGTGCGCTTGCCGTAGCGCTTCACCAGACCCTCGCTGCGCAGCACAATGCGTTCCTCCTCGGCCTGTTGCAGCGTGGCTTCCTGCTGGTTCGTGGTGTCCTCTTCGGGCTGCAGCCCAGTGCCTGTATACTCTTGTTCTTCCATGCGGGTCTTCTGTTTTTGCTTGCAAAGTTACGAAGAATCGGCGATATGAGCAAACGATTTGGAAAAGATTTCCTGACGGAAGGATTATTTTCGTCAGTTTTTCAAAAAAGGAATGAACCAGCCACACCCTCCCTCTCCGTCTATACGCGCGCGCGTATATATCGCGCGAAAGAAGGTGCTACAAGTGCTACCGGAGATTTTAACTGGCTGTTATTGTGGTATTTGCGGGTGCAAATTGGCCTTTCTAAAGTGCTACCAAAAATGCTACCGGTGCTACCGGCCTGAAAAGGACGGCGAGATTTTCCAAAAAGTCAACGAGATTTTTCAAAAAGTCGCCGCCATTTTT
>CAMNJH010000039.1 GCA_946541275.1 uncultured Prevotellaceae bacterium | reverse complement strand
GCGATGGATATACAGACATCATGCAGCGCTGCCGCGAGCAGGACCAGACGATCTATGACGACGGCCTGAAGTCAGGCAACGTGAAGTATGCCGAGCTGCTGGCCGCCAGCTACCGCCAGGTGCTGGCCGCCCACAAGCTGTTTCAGGACGACGGTGGCCGGCTGCTCTACTTCTCGAAAGAGAACAATTCGAACGGCTGTGTGAACACCGTTGACCTGACCTATCCGTCGGCTCCCCTGTTCCTGCTCTACAACACCGAGCTGCAGAAGGGCATGATGACCTCTATCTTTGAATACCAGCGTGCCCACGGATGGAACAAAGACTGGGCTGCCCACGACCTGGGCACCTATCCGCACGCCAACGGACAGGTGTACGGTGGCGACATGCCGCTGGAGGAGAGCGGAAACATGCTGACGCTGGCCTATATGATTTCCAAGATTGAGGGCAACACCAACTGGGTGAACACCTACTGGACCATCATCACCCGCTGGGTGAACTACTTGGTTGACAACGGGCAGGACCCCGCCAACCAGCTGTGCACGGACGACTTTGCAGGCCACTGGGCCCACAATGCCAACCTGAGCATCAAGGCCATTATGGGCATTGCCGCCTATGCTGAGCTGTGCAAGATGCGCGGACGCACCGATTTGTACACCCGCTACATGGACATCGCCAAGCGCATGGCACAGGTGTGGGAGATTGACGCCCGCGACGGTGACCACTACAAGCTGGCCTTCGACCGCGGGGGCTCTTGGAGCCAGAAGTACAACCTGGTGTGGGACAAGCTGTGGGGCATCAACATCTTCCCCAAGCAGGTCATGGAGCGCGAAATCAAATACTACCTCACCAAGCAGAATACCTACGGACTGCCTCTGGACAATCGTGAGAAATACTCGAAGAGCGACTGGATTATCTGGACAGCCTCGATGGCTGACGACACGGAGACCTTCCTGAAGTTCAGCGACCCCCTGTGGAAGTGGGTGAACGAGACCACCGACCGCGTGCCCCTGTGCGACTGGTTCTGGACTGACAGCCGCCACATGCGTGGCTTCCGCGCCCGCTCGGTCATTGGCGGACACTGGATGCGCGTGCTCATGGATAAGTATGTACCCGCCAGCACAGTTCCCGAAGCCTGGGCCCCTCAGGGCTACAAAATCAGGAGCCGCTGGGCCGCCGAGGTGACCCCCGAGAATGTGCTGCCTGAGTATCCGCGTCCGCAGCTGGTGAGACAGGAATGGCAGAACCTGAATGGGCTATGGGACTACCGCGTCACCACCGCACGTGCCATTCCCACCGAATGGGATGGCAAGATTCTGGTGCCCTTCCCCCTGGAGTCGAGCCTCTCTGGCGTCATGCGCATGCTTGATAAGAACAATTTCCTGTGGTATCAGCGTGAGTTCACCGTGCCTGCTGAATGGGCTGGCCGTCAAGTGAGAATCAATTTCGGAGCCGCTGATTACATGGCTCGGGTGTATGTGAATGGTAATTTCGTGGGCTCTCATACTGGTGGCTTCGGCGAATTCTCGTTCGACATCACATCCCAGCTGAAGGAAGGCGTGAACACGGTGGCCGTGATGGTGCAGGACAATACCGACGAGGCACTTCAGCCGCTGGGTAAGCAGCGCTATAATCCCGGAGGGGCTGGCAGCATCTGGTACACGCAGGTGTCGGGTATCTGGCAGACGGTATGGCTGGAGCCGGTCAGCGCCGCATCCATTTCAGGCCTGCGCACCACGCCCGATGTGGACAACAGCCAGCTGGCCGTTGAGGTGCAGTCGGCCACTGAAGGCGCTCAGGCCCGCGTGGTGCTCAGCTTGCAGGGCAATGTCGTGGCACAGGGCACAGGAGCAGTTGGCTCGCCCATCGTGCTCGATGTTCCCAATGCCAAACTGTGGAGCCCCACCAATCCGTGGCTTTATGATTTGGAGGTGACCCTGTTCTCGGGCGGTGAAGAGACTGACCATGTGAAGAGCTATGCGGCCCTGCGGAAGATGGGCATGCGTCAGCTGGAGAACGGCGAATGGCGACTGACGCTGAACAACAGGGATGTGTTCCATTTCGGACCACTGGATCAGGGCTACTGGCCTGATGGCCTCTATACGGCACCTACCGATGAGGCTCTGGCCTACGACGTGCAGAAAACCAAGGACTGGGGCTTCAACATGATACGCAAACACATGAAGGTGGAGCCAGCGCGCTGGTATTACCACTGCGACAGGCTGGGCGTGCTGGTGTGGCAGGACATGCCGGCCTTGGGGCGCTCGGACGAGGGATGGGCTCCCCGTGACTGGAGCACGCGAAATGGCAACCAGAGCTCATCAGTGGAGAATGCATTCAAGACGCAGTGGCAGGAGATTATAACACAGCTCTACAACCATCCGTCGGTAGTCGTCTGGACTCCCTTCAATGAGAGCTGGGGCCAGTTCAAGACGGCAGAGATAGTCAACTTCACCCGCCAGCTGGATGCCACCCGATTGATTAATCCCGCCAGTGGTGGAAATCACTATCAGGGTGTGGGCGATTTCATTGACCTGCACGACTATGACCGTCCGCCCCACATATATCTATATGAGAGCACCCGCCCCGTGGTGCTGGGCGAATACGGCGGACTGGGCCGTCACATCACGGACCATCGCTGGTATGAGAATGCTGCCACCACCTATGTGAACTACAATTCGGAGACCGAGCTCACCAATGCCTACATAGCCACCACCGAGGCCGTCTTGTCAATGGCCCAGAATGCTACGGCAAACGATGGCGGGAAGGCCGCTTTTTGCGCCGCTGTCTACACCCAGACCACTGATGTGGAGACCGAGGTGAATGGCTTGATGACCTACGACCGCGAGGTGGTGAAAATCAACGAGCAGCGCGTCAGCGAATTGAACCGCCGCCTGAGCAATGTCTATGGCGAGGAGCCCAAGGACGACATGACGGGCATACGCACCATGGGCCTGTCGGAAAAGCAGCAGGCACAGCAGTTCTTCACCCTGTCGGGCATTCAGACCGACAGCATGTCGCAGGGCATCAATATTGTCCGCAACAGCGATGGCACCATCTGTAAAGTATTCCATAAACGATAAAAGCATAAAGAGTATGAGACAGCACACTTTTCTGTTCATCCTATTGAACTATCTGGTCTTCCTGTCGGCCTGTGGCGCCAAGGAAGCTCCCCAGCCCGTGCAGGACGATGAAAAGGCCTTCGGCCAGGCCTACATCCAGATGACTGCCGACACCACCATCGCCGTGGGCCAGTCAAAGCGTCCACCCGTAGAACAGCGCCTGTTCCGCTCAGAGGTCATTGACCAGAAGATTGAGAAGGTGAAGCAGCAGCTCAGCGGAAATCCCTACTTGGCCTGGATGTTTGAGAACTGTTTCCCCAATACGCTTGAGACCACAGCCCACTATAGCCAGGTGGACGGCGACGACGATACCTTTGTCTACACGGGCGACATTGCCGCCATGTGGCTGCGCGACTCAGGTGCCCAGGTGTGGCCTTATGTGCAGTTTGCCAACGACGACCCCGCACTGGCCAAGCTCATCCGCGGCGTCATTCTGCGCCAGTTGCGTAGCATCAACCTCGACCCCTATGCCAATGCCTTCTATCAGGACCCGCAGCAAGAGGGCGAGTGGAAGAGCGACAAGACCGACATGAAGCCGGGCATACACGAGCGGAAGTACGAGATTGACTCTGAGTGCTATCCCATCCGCCTGGCCTACGAGTACTGGAAGACCACGGGCGATGCCTCCATCTTCGGCGAGGTATGGCTGAAGGCAGTCGACAATATCCTGGCCGTGTTCCACGAACAGCAGCGCAAGGAGGGCAGCGGCAGCTATCACTTCAAGCGCCAGACCGACCGCCAGTTTGACACCGTGGGCTGGGACGGCATGGGTCACCCCGTGAAGCCCGTAGGCCTCATTGCCTCTTTCTTCCGTCCCAGCGACGATGCCACTGTCTTCCCATTCCTCGTCCCCTCCAACTTCATGGCCGTCAGTTCCTTGCGTAAGGCTGCTGAAATCCTGACCGCTGTGAACAAGGACAATGCCAGGGCCCAGCAGTGTGCTGACCTGGCCGACGAGGTGGAGCAGGCGCTACGCCAGTACGCCGTGGTGGAGCATCCCAAGTACGGCAAAATCTATGCTTTCGAGGTGGACGGCTACGGCAGCTATCTGCTGATGGATGATGCCAACGTGCCTTCCCTGCTGGCCATGGGGTATCTGGGCGATGTGCCCCTCAATGACCCCATCTACCAGAACACCCGCCGCTTTGTGTGGTCAGAGGATAATCCTTCCTTCTTCCGAGGTAAGGCTGGCGAGGGCATTGGCGGCCCGCACGTGGGCATGGACATGCCCTGGCCCATGAGCATCATGATGCTGGCCTTCACCAGTCAGGACGACCAGGAGATAAAGCACTGCATTGAGATGCTGATGGCCACCGATGCCGGCACAGGCTTCATCCACGAGTCCTTCCACAAGGACGATGCCACCCGCTACACACGGCCTTGGTTTGCCTGGCAGAACACCCTCTTTGGCGAGCTGATACTGAAGCTACTAGCCGACGGCAAGGCTCCCCTGCTGAACAGCTGCCAGCGCCGGCTCTGAACCGCTTGCTCCATGCGAATGCAGAATCACCTTCTCCTCGTGGTGGCGCTGTGGCTGCTGCCCTGGACTGCCCATGCCCAGGAGATCGTCATGCCCGCCGAGTGGCAGCTGGAGCTCATGCCCGGCAGCACTGATGACACAGGGGTGCTGGCCTATCGCGATTTGAAGTACAACGCCCTGTTCACCCGGACCCGTGGCTGGAACGGCGGCGATGGTGTGCTCACCGTAGGCTTGCCCAATGGCAATGTGCTCTGGACCTTCAACGACAGCTTCTATGGCACCGTGCGAGCCAGCGACCGCAGCCGCCAGAGCTGCAACTTCCCCCGCAACAGCATCATGGTGCAGCTGGCCCATGATGGGGTCTTGGGCGAAGAGAACAAAGACCTGGTGTGGCTGGCTGACTATGTGAACTGGACGCGGCCACAGGCCGACCGCTATTTCCATGCCCGCACCCATCTGCGCCATCCGCTGGGTAATAAGACACTGGCCCAGATTCACGCCGGTGATATCGACGAGGATAAGGTCTACTGGTCGGGCGATGGCGTCGTCGTCGACGGCCAGCTGCAAATGGTGTGGATAGCTGTGGAGTCCTCCCAGCTGCGCAATCTGGGTACGGCACTGGCCACCTACTCCCTTGACGGCAATATGCCGCGCGACTACTATTTGGACAGCCTGCCCGACTATCTGCCCAAGCCCGGCAATTACCTCTATCGCCAGAGCGTCACCCACGATGTGAACCAGAACGTGGTGTCATATGGCTCCACCATCTGTGATGAGGCTGCCGACGGCCACCTGTATCTGTACGGCGTGAATGGCTTCGACGTGCTGGTGGCACGCACGGCTACGCGCAGCCTTTACAGTGACTGGCAGTACTATGTGCGCCAGCCCGACGGGCAATGGGCCTGGCAGGACGACTATCCCAGTGACGAGCAGATGGGTCGTTCCAGCATCATGGCCTCACGCGACTATGGCTGCCACCTGCCGTGGGTGTTCCGCAAGGGTGACTGGTACTACCTCACTTCGCAGGCACCGATCTTCTCCACCGATGTCTATATCTATCGTTCGCGTACGCCTTATGGTCCTTTCGCTGACCGCCGGCTGCTGTTCCGGCTGCCCGACCATCTGGACAAGCTGGGGCCACAGAAGTACCACTGGCTCTATATGGTCAATCTGCATCCCGCCCTCTCCCGCCAGGGTGAACTGGTTTTTTCAACCAATAGCGACCCCGATGATTTCTGGTGGAACTTCAACGACGAGGGAAGTGCCGACTACTACCGGCCCTATTTCTACCGGGTGTTCAACTGGCAGAAAGTCTACGGCGATGCCGATGATGACCTGTCGCGTCTGAATCCTCTTTCCGCCTCAGCATCAGCTTCTGCCATGACCGTCTACTCACTGACGGGCATGGCCATTCATCATCCTGCCCATGGCATCTACATCAGCCAGGGGCGCAAAGTCATTTATTAGTCATGAAAAGAAACCTTCTTTCTTCGCTTCTTCTGTTGATAGTCTTGTGCGGCGTCAGCTCAGTCATGCGTGGTGGTAATCCCGTGTTCCCCGGCTGGTATGCCGACCCCGAAGGCGTGGTATGGAAAGGGCGCTGCTGGATATTTCCCACCTATTCAGCACCCTATGACGAGCAGCTCTTCTTCGATGCCTTCTCATCCAAGGATCTGGTGAAATGGAAGAAGCACCCCAAGGTGCTCAAAGCCGAGGACGTCAGCTGGGCGCGGCGCGCCATGTGGGCCCCCGCCTTGATAGCCAAGGATGGACTGTACTATCTGTTCTTCTCTGCCAACGATGTGCACGAAGGCGAGGTGGGCGGCATAGGCGTGGCCATAAGCAAGAAGCCGCAGGGCCCCTATCGTGATGCGCTGGGGCATCCGTTGATACAGCACATCGTTAATGGGGCGCAGCCCATCGACCAGTTCGTGTTCCGCGATGACGACGGGCAATATTATATGTATTATGGTGGCTGGGGGCACTGCAATGTGGTGCGGCTGGCCAACAACCTGCTCAGCACAGTGCCCTTCCCCGATGGCGACACCTTTAAGGAGGTGACACCCGAACGCTATGTGGAAGGCCCCTTTATGTTGAAGCGCCAGGGCCGTTATTACTTCATGTGGAGTGAGGGCGGCTGGGGTGGACCCGACTATTCGGTGAGCTATGCCATCAGCGATTCGCCGCTGGGCCCCTTTGTCCGCATAGGAAAGATTCTGGAGCAGGATGCACGAGTGGCCACGGGCGCCGGCCATCACTCCGTCATTCGCGGGCGCAATGCTGACGAATGGTACATCGTGTACCACCGCCGTCCGCTTGGCGAGACCGATGCCAACCACCGCGAGACCTGCATAGACCGCCTGGAGTTTGACGAGATGGGGCGCATACGTCCTGTGGTCATCACTAGCGAGGGAGTGAAGCCCACGCGTCTGCCGCGATAACAACAATGCAGTCTCCCCTCTGTCTAAGAACTATGGTGCTACCATCGTAAAAAAAATATGAAATTTGCAGGTGCAATTCCAGCTGTTCCCCTCGCTGTTCCTGAACTACGAGCTGACACCCACGGCGCAGATACAGCTGAACTACACACGCCGTTTGCGGCGTCCCTGGGGCGGACAGCTGAACTCGTTCAAGAATACCCGCGATGCGTCGATGATTGAGTTTGGTAACCCGCAACTGACGCCCGAGTTCACCAACGCTTTCTCGCTGAACTTCCTGAAGACCTGGACCAACCATACCCTGTCACTGGGCTCCTACTATCGGCCCACCACCGACGTGATGCAGCGCATACGCTACCAGGGTACTTACAAAGGGCAGCCCACCATGTTCATGACCAACCTGAACGTGGCCAAGAGCCAGAGCGCTGGCGCAGAGCTGATACTGAAGGACAAGCTGTGGCGGATGCTCGACCTGACCACCACATTGAATGCCTACTACTACAAACTGGACGGATTCCAGACCACGGTGGAGGGGCAGCAGGTGAGCGGCGAGGGTAACGAGAACTTCGCCTGGGATGCCCGCGTGCTGGCATCGGCCATCCTGCCTTATAATTTCACGATCCAGGCCACGGGCAACTATCGCTCGCGCCAGGTCATCACGCAAGGCCATTGCAAGGCCAATGGCTCGCTGGACCTGGGCATTCGCAAGACCTTCTTCAACAAACAGCTGGCACTGGCACTGAATTGGCGCGACGTGTTCAACAGCCGCAAGTTTGAAAACTATACTGAAGGCCCCACCTTCTGGCGCCACCAGCGAAATCACCGCAATCCCCGCATCAATCTGCAGCTGACCTGGAGCTTTGGAAACATGAAAGCCCAGAAGAAGCGCAATGACCACGGCGAGGAAGAGAACACGGATGAGGAGCAGACAGGTGGCGGATATGAAGGATTCGAGTAGACTCTTCAATAAACGGGTGCCCCATTGAGTCGGCAGAGGCTGCATTTTGCAGGGTGAAAACCTAAAAACAACTTAAAATCGCACAAATAATGATATATTTTACTTAATAATATCGTTAAAATGAGCGTTTTTTGCGGAAATGTGCGTAAATTTGCAGCCAAATTGTTTAAACAAGACTCAATGAAAAGATTTTCCGCAAGGCTCTGTGCCCTGATTGTCGGCGCGGCTACGCTCGCATCGTGTCTGAACGACAAAGACGATGTAGTGCTGACCTATAACGACATGGCCATCACGGACTTCACGCTGGGCACGCTGAACCGATATATCCATACCACGTCGACAAAGACGGGGAACGACACAATTATCAAGACCACCGTGACGGGGGCGTCGTATCCCATGACCATAGATCATCTGAACAAGGTGATCTATAATTCTTTGGAACTGCCCGTGGGTACGGATATCAACCATGTGTTGTGTACCATCAATACGAAAAATGCAGGCGTGGTGGCCATACAGTCCATGACCAGCGACTCACTGAAGTGGTACTCTAAAACGGACTCTATCAGCTTTGCCCAGCCCCGTGTGTTCAAAATCTTCTCCGTCGACGGCTCGGGCTCCCGTGACTACACGGTGCGGCTGAATGTGAGCAGTGAGACGGGCGTCACCTTCGGTTGGCGACTGATGAAGACCGATGACTCTCTGGCCGGATGGACCGATAAGCGGCTGGTGGCATTGGGCGACACTGTGATGTTGGCTGATTGCGACAGCATTGTGGCCGCATCTTCCACTGCGCGCTATACCATCAGCACTGACGGACAGCTGAAAAGCTCACGCGACGGCGGAGCCACCTGGCAGGTGGAGCCGCTGGACGATGAACAGGCTTTCCTGCCACTGGCAGGCACCACAGCCAGTGTGTGCTGGCCCTATGCGCCGGCCGACAATACCGACTATGTGCTGCTGGTGGGCCGTCCGCAGCAGAACGAAGTGACCACCATGCGTGTATGGCGCAAGATTGCTCCACAGGAAGGTGGAGGCCAGTGGGTCTACATGCCTTTCGACGATAGCAACCGCTATCAGCTGCCTGTTCTCGACCACTTATCGTTGGCCTATTTCGACAGCACTGTGCTGGCGTTGGGCAGCGACCTGGTGATGAGGGCTTCGCGCGACCAGGGCATCAGCTGGCATCTGACGGGCACCTATGCCCTGCCAAAAGCCTTGACAGGAGCGCAAGTGCTGATGACTAACGACACACAGGGACGCTTGTGGCTGCTCACTAATACGGGGCAGCTGTGGCGTGGCTATACCTCTGAGTAACAGGAAATGAGGAATGGAAGACTTGATGGTGAGAGAGGCTGCTGAAAACAAAGGCTACCAGGCCGTTCGGAGAATGAACAGCCGTTGCTTGGTGGTGCTGACTTTGACGCTCGTCTTCTTCCATCTGGCTGCTGGCCGCGCAGTGGCGCAGGATGAGCCCGAATATCGTATGGAGATTGGCGGCGGGTTAGGGCTGATGGCCTACCAGGGCGATTTCAACAGCTCACTGCTGAAGGGCATGCACCCTATGGCTGCACTGGTGGCAAAATATAAGATGAACCCGCGCATGGCGTGGGCCGCCCAGTTGAGCTTCGGCCAACTGAAAGGCTCGTCGAAGGATGTGAAGACCTGGTATCCGGGAATCCACGACAATCAAGTGGATTTCTCCACCTCGCTGACCGACTTCAGCGTGCGCTATGAATACAACTTCTGGCCATTCGGAACGGGCAAGGAATATCTGGGTGCCAAGCCCTTGACTCCGTTCATTGCCCTGGGGGCAGGACTGACATTCACGGGCAAGCCGAAGCTGGAAGGCAATGTGAACGCCGTGGTGCCCATGGCTGACGGAACAGGCTTCGTGCCTGAGTCGGTGGTGGCCTTCCAGTTGCCAATGGGCCTGGGCATAAAGTACAAGCTGGGCAACCGGCTGAATCTCAATGCGGAGTGGATGATGCATTTCACAGGCTCGGACAAGCTGGACGGCGTGAAAGACCCCTACGGCATCAAGAGCTCGGGACTGTTCAAGAACACCGATTGCTATTCCACGCTGCTGGTCACGTTGACCTACGATGTCTGGGCTAAGTGCAAGACCTGTCATAACGACAGAGACTGATGAATAAAGAACGAAAAATAAAACTTTAAGCATTATGAAGTTTGAAATAGATAAAACGCGTATCCCTCAGCACATTGCAATCATCATGGATGGCAATGGCCGATGGGCCACTGAGCGCGGGCTGGAACGCAGTGCCGGGCATCAGGAGGGCGTGGAGGCCGTGCGCCGCGTCACCACGGAGTGTTCAAACCTGGGAGTGAAGTTCCTCACACTCTATACTTTCTCCACCGAAAACTGGAACCGACCGGTTGATGAGGTGGCTGCGCTGATGGGACTGGTGCTGACGGCGCTGGAGGACGAGATTTTCATGAAGAACAATGTGCGCTTCCGCGTGGTGGGTGACCGGACCAGAATACCTGACGTGGTGAAGAAGAAACTGGCAGATACTGAAGAGCGCACCGCCAAAAACGACAAAATGACCATGGTGCTGGCATTGAGCTATTCGTCCAGACTGGAGCTGGCCAGCGTGGCTCGGCAGATGGCTCAGGAGGTCAAGGACGGCACACTGAACCCCGAGGACATCAACGAGCAGACCATGGAGGAGCACCTGTGGACCAGCTTCATGCCCGATCCTGAGCTGCTCATACGTACCGGAGGCGAACTGCGCATCAGTAACTATCTGCTCTGGCAGATAGCCTACACCGAGCTCTACTTCTGCGATACTTACTGGCCCGACTTCATGGTGGAAGACTTGTACAAGGCCATAGCCAGCTACCAGAGCCGCCATCGCCGGTTCGGAAAGACTGAGGCGCAGATGGAAAGGGAAGCATCCGCCTCCAATTTCTTCTAAAAGGAAGAAGGATTGTTACAAATACTTATTATACATCTGTAGGATGAAAATATTCCGATATATGCAAGCAAAACTGTCCACTCTCCTCCGTTCCGGGAGGAGCTGGGGGTGGTTTTTCTTCTTATTTCCTCTATGTGCAGCGGCGCAGAATACGGTCTTACACCCCGACATCAGCTATGCCGGCACTCCACGACAGGTGGAAATAGGCGGGCTCACGGTGAAGGGAGTTTCTGACTACGAGGATTATGTGCTGATTAATCTCTCAGGACTATCCGTGGGTCAGAAGATTGAGCTGCCCGGTCAGGAAATAACCGAGGCCGTGAAGCGCTATTGGAAGCATGGCTTGTTCTCGAAGGTTAGCATCACCGCCGACAGCATTATCGACTCCAAGGTCTACCTCAGCATCAATCTGGCCCTCTGCCCCCGTATTTCCATGATTAACTATCAGGGCGTGAAGAAGAGCGAGCGAGAGGATTTGGAGGCCAAACTTGGTATGGCCAAGGGCTCTAGCCTGACAAAGAACCTGATTGACCGCGCAAAGATACTGGCCAAGAAATACTTTGACGACAAGGGCTATAAGAACGCTGAAGTAGAGATTCGGCAGCGCGATGACGTGACTGGCAAGAACCAGGTGGTGCTCGACGTCTTCATCGATAAGAAGGACAAGATGAAAGTGCGCAACATCGTGCTGGACGGCAATGAGCTGGTGAGCGATGCTCTCATCAAAGGCGGAATGTTCACCAAGGGCGCACTCGGAAAGATTCACGAGGCCGGAAAGTTCAAGAATTTCTTCAAGGCCAAGAAATTTACGCCTGAGCGCTATGCAGAGGCCAAGAAGACGCTGATTGAGAAATACAACGAGCTAGGCTTTCGCGATGCTGCCATCATTGAGGACAGCGTGTGGAACGAGGACGAGAAGCACGTCAATGTCTACTTAAAGGTGGAAGAGGGCGACAAGTACTATCTGCGCAACATCACCTGGGTGGGTAATACGGTGGTGACCACAGAGGGACTGGAGAGGACGCTGGCCATGAAGAAGGGCGACGTATACAATCAGAAACTCATCAACAAGCGCCTGCTCACTGACGAGGATGGTGTGCACGACTACTATTATAATAAAGGTTATGTGTTCTCGCAGGTGGACCCCGCTGAGGTGAACGTGGTGGGCGACTCCATCGATCTTGAGGTGCGTATTCTGGAAGGTCCGCAGGCTCACCTGAACAACGTGAAGATTTTCGGCAACGACCGTCTCTATGAGGAAGTGGTGCGCCGAGAGCTGCGCACCAAGCCCGGCGACCTGTTCAGCAAGGAAGCCCTGATGCGTTCCTACCGCGAGATAGCCTCCATGGGCTACTTCGACGCTGAGGCCATCAATCCTGATGTGAAGCCTGATGGCGAGAACGGCACCGTGGACATCAACTGGGAACTGGAGCAGAAGTCGAACGACCAGCTGGAGCTCTCGCTGGGCTGGGGCCAGACGGGCATCATCGGTCGCGTGGGCATCAAGTTCAACAACTTCTCCTTGCGCAACCTGCTGGGCAAAAACAAGCTGCACCGTGGCTTCCTGCCAGCTGGCGACGGCGAGCAGGTAGGCCTGAGCTATCAGACCAATGGCCGCTACTACTCCTCGCTCTCGGCCAACTATGGCACTGGCTGGTTTGGGGGCAAACGACCCAATGCGCTCAACATCGGCGCTTACTATTCCAAGCAGAGTGATGTGTCGAGTAACTATTACAACTCTGCTTACATGAGCTCTCTGCAGTATATGTACGGAGGTTATGGCTATTATAACAATGGCTATTACAACAACTACGAGAGCTTCCTCGACGACGACAAGTATGTGAAGCTGCTCGGCGTCTCAGTAGGGTGGGGCAAGCGTCTGCGCTGGCCTGATGACTACTTCCAGTTCTCTGCCACGCTGGCCTACCAGCGTTACATGCTGAAGGAATGGCAGTACTTCCTCATCACTAATGGTAACTGCAACAACTTGAACCTGTCGTTGGCCCTGAACCGTACGTCAACTGACAACCCGCTCTTCCCGCGAGCAGGCTCAGAGTTCGCTCTCAGCGTGACGCTCACGCCGCCATGGTCCTTGTTCGACAACAAGAACTACGAGAACCTGGCCACGCTTGACACCTACAACAACGATTACGATCGCTTCCAGAACGAGCAGCGCGAGAAGTACCGCTGGGTGGAATACCATAAATGGAAGTTCAAGAGCCGCACCTTTACTGCCCTCACCAGCGGCCAGAAGTGCTTCGTGCTGATGACGCGTGTGGAGATGGGTGTGCTGGGCTCCTACAATAAGTACAAGAAGTCGCCCTTTGAAACCTTCTATGTGGGAGGCGACGGCATGAGTGGCTACAGTACCAGCTACGCCGAGGAGACTATCGGCCTGCGCGGCTATGAGAACGGCTCTATCTCGCTATCGGCCAATGCCCTCAGCGGCGAGCGCACCCCAGGGCGATACAGCAGCTACGATGCCTATGCCTACGACCGCTTCACGCTTGAGTTGCGCTATCCCTTCATGCTGGGCAATACCACCATCTACGGCCTCACCTTCCTTGAGGGCGGTAATGCCTGGTCCAGCGTCAAGGACTTCAATCCCTTCGACATCAAGCGCTCGGCTGGCGTGGGCGTGCGCATCTTCCTGCCCATGGTGGGCCTGATGGGTATTGACTGGGCTTACGGCTTTGACAAGGTATACCAGGGAAGCAGTGGCTGGAGCAAGGGTGGCAGCCAGTTCCACTTCGTACTCGGTCAGGAGTTCTAAATAGAATAAGTAATGAGAAAAAAGCAATAAGAAATTATGATTAAAAAACTAACCTTGATTGCCGTCATGATTGTAACGACCATGACGATGAGCGCGCAGAAGTTTGCGCTGATTGACATGGACTACGTGTTCAAGAACATACCTGCTTACGAGCGGGCCAACGAGCAGTTGACACAGGTCTCGAAGAAATGGCAGGCTGAGGTCGACGCCCTGACTACCGAGGCTCAGACCATGTACAAGAACTACCAGAACGAGGTGGTGTTCCTCTCTGCCGAGCAGAAGAAGGCCCGTCAGGATGCCATCATGGAGAAGGAGAAGCAGGCCGCCGAGCTGAAGCGCCAGTACTTTGGCCCCGAGGGTGAGCTGTTCAAGAAGCGCACCGCTCTGATGAACCCCATTCAGGAGGAGGTCTACAATGCCGTGAAGGATGTCAGCGAAATGCGAGGCTATCAGCTGGTGCTCGACCGTTCCAGCGATGAGGGCATCATCTTTGGCAGCCCCAAGATTGACATCAGTGACGAGGTGCTGCGCAAGCTGGGATATGCTAATTAAATTCTAGAAATTCTAGATTATCTAGACAATCTAGTCCATCTAGATCGTCTAGCCCATCTGGCAATAAAGAAAAAGCAACAATAAAAATCATAAAAACCACAACAATGAAAAAGTTTATCATTTGCGCCATTTGCGCAATCTGCGGTTTCACCACCGCTTCGGCCCAGAAGTTTGGCCATGTGAACACACAGGAAATCATTCAGGCCATGCCCGAATTCGCCACTGCCCGCACTGAGATAGATAAGCTCACTCAGCAGTACGAGGCCGACCTGAAGCAGATGCAGGAAGAGCTGCAGAAGAAGGCCGATGCTTTTGAGAAGGAAGAGGCCACCCTGCCCGACAATATCAAGCAGCGTCGCAATCAGGAGCTGAACGACCTCTACCAGCGCATTCAGCAGACCTATCAGGACAACCAGCAGGCTTTGGCAAAGGCTCAGCAGGAAAAGATGCAGGCCATCACCGCCAAGGTGCTCGATGCCATCAAGGCCATCGGCCAGGAAGGTGGCTACGTCTACGTGATGGAGATGGGTGCCGGCATCCCCTATATTTCTACCACCCTCTCCACCGATGTCACCGCTCAGGTGAAGGCCAAGCTGGGCTTGAAGTAAACAGAAAAGAATAATGAGAGTTGGGATTTGAGTATTGTGAGATTTTTATCAAAAGCATGAAACGATGAAAAAGATATTGTTCTTATTATCAATGATACTGGTGTTCGGAAGTATGCCCGGTGTGGCACAGCTGGTGAGCACAGAGCAGCAGAATGATTCCGCATCTCAAAACTCAAATCCCAACGCTCCGTCCGTTTTCATTGGCTGCGTCAGCTATGATGCAGCCCTGAAGTCCATGCCTCAGTACGCTGTGGTGCAGGAAGAGATGGACACCTTGCAGCAGGCCTACAATGCCGAGCTGCAGCGCGTGGAGCAGGATTTCAATCAGAAGTACGAGGCCTTTCTGGATGGTCGTAAGGACTTCCCCCGCACCATCCTGCTGAAGCGCCAGACCGAGCTGCAGCAGCTGCTGGAGCGTAATGTTGAGTTCAAGCAGAAGAGCAGACAGGAGCTGGAGAAGATTCGCCAGGAGAAACTGGCCCCGTTGCATGCGCGGCTCAGCATGGCCATCTCAGCCGTGGCCCGTCGCCACCAACTGGCCGTCGTCGTCAATACCGATTCCAATGCCTGCCCCTTCATTGACCCTGCCCTGGCCATTGATTTGAACGATGAGGTCAGGCTGCAGCTTGAGACCCCCCAACCATGACGCTGCCCCGCACTCCTGGCCCCATAGGCATCTTTGATAGCGGTTACGGAGGGCTCACCATTCTCGACAGTATCCGCCGGTGCCTGCCCCAGTATGATTATCTGTACCTGGGCGACAATGCCCGTGCACCCTATGGACCGCGTTCCTACAGCGTGGTCTATGAGTTTACGCGTCAGGCTGTCCACCAGCTCTTCCACATGGGTTGCCAGCTGGTCATCTTGGCCTGCAACACGGCATCTGCCAAGGCACTGCGCACCATTCAGCAGCAGGACCTGCCCCGGTGGGATGCCGAGCGGCGCGTGCTGGGCATCATCCGCCCCACTGCCGAAGTCATTGGCTCGCTCACCACCAGCCGCCACGTAGGTGTGCTGGCCACCGAGGGCACCATCAAGAGCCAGAGCTACGACATGGAGATTCAGAAACTCCATCCCGATATCATCGTCACCGGCATGGCCTGCCCCTTCTGGGTGCCATTGGTGGAGTACAACGAGACGGCGTCGCCTGGAGCTGACTATTTTGTCAAGAAGTACATTGACCAGCTGATGCAGGCCGACCCACTTATTGATGCCGCCATCCTGGGCTGTACCCACTATCCGCTGCTGCTCAACAAGATCCGGCTGTTCATGCCCCCTGCCGTGCGCATCATTCCCCAGGGACACTATGTGGCCACCTCGCTGGCCGACTATCTGCAGCGCCATCCCGACATGGAGCAGCGCTGCTCCAAGAACGGGCAATCGCTCTATCTCACTACCGACGACCCCGCCAAGTTTGCCGAACAGGCCCAGCTCTTCATGGGCGCTGGCACCATTGTTGCCCAGCATATCAGCCTGGCCTGACTTTTCCAACCTTCGTACAGTATGAAGCAAAAGAAATCGCCCATCGAACTGCCTGAAGAGGGCTGTACCAGCGTGTTGCTGCATGCCTGCTGTGCTCCCTGCTCGTCGGCCATCGTGGAATGGATGCTGCAGCACGGTGTCCGTCCCACCATCTATTATTTCAATCCCAACATCTGGCCCCGTCAGGAGTACGACATCCGCAAGGAGGAGAGCAAGCGCCATGCCGGGAGCCTGGGACTGGACTGGATTGACGGTGACTACGACCATGAGGCCTGGCTGCGCGCCGTGAAAGGACTGGAGCACGAGCCCGAGCGTGGCAGTCGCTGCCAGCAGTGCTTTCAGCTGCGCTTGGTGGCTGCGGCGCAGAAAGCACATGAGTTGGACTTCCGCTTCTTCACCACCACGCTGGCCTCGTCGCGATGGAAGAGCATAGAGCAGATCACCGCTGCCGGACTGGCTGCTGAACAGGCTGTTCCCGGCACCCGCTTCTGGGCCCAGAACTGGCGCAAGGGCGGACTGAGCGACCGCCGCAACGAACTGCTGCGCCAGTATGCCTTTTACAACCAGCAATACTGCGGCTGCGAGTTCAGTCAGCGCGCTGCTGATAAGGAAGCGTGTGCTAATATATAGTGTCAAAACTTGGTGCTACTCGTGCTACTGACGATTACAACCACTTGATTCATAAACACTTCCGGGTGCACGAAGTTTTTGACTTCGTGCTACTTGTGGTGCTACTCGTGCTACCGATGGTGCTACTCGTGCTACCGCACTTTTCTATATGTCTCATGCCGTTTGGGTGCAAAATGAGACATACAGAAAAGTGAAACCTTTGGAAATAGCACGTTGACTTTTGGAAAAATGACGTTGACTTTTTGGAAAATCTCAACGACTTTTTGAAAAAACTCGTTGACTTTTTGGAAAATGGTGCCGACTTTTCTGATGATGAAAAAAACGGACCTCCATATTCTGGTAGCACCAGTAGCACCATCGTGTGCACGAAGTTTTTGACTTCGTGCACCTGGAAGTGTCTGTGCGCCAAGCGGTTGTGGATGCCGGTAGCGCGAGTAGCACCATGCTTCGCGCTATTTCATTGCTAATCAGTTCTGCCCCTTTATGCCATGATAAATGAGGTCAGCGCCTACGATAATCAGTATAATCGGTGCGCCATAGATGGCCCAAGGCTCGTCAGCAATTCTCTCAAACCAGCTGATGTGAATGATGCCCCAGAGGGTGAACAGTTTCAGCAGGCTTGCAACAACAAAAATGATTCCGATGATCAGTTTAATGTACTTCATAATCTTACCCTTCCTTATTTTAGTTCTCAAATTCCTTTAGTTCTTCCAGTCCGCGTTCTATCTCCGCCATCTGCTGCGCGTGGCGACGGTGCTGCCACAGGCCTATGATGAAAGCCAGACCGAACGTGAGCAGTGTGAGACCGGCCACCAGCCATATCCTGGCGCTCAGCACGTAGCCAGCTGCATCGTTGAACCCTAGTTCTGAGATGTAGAATGCCACCAGGGCCAAGGCAACGGCGAAGACGGACCAGGACGTCTCGTTGTGGCATATCTTTTTGTATCGCAGCACAATGCCACTCAGTTCATTGGCCTTCTTGCCGCCCAAGTCTATCTTTGCCAGCAGGCAGAGCTTACAGACGACGATGGCCAGGCCTATCAGCATGACGCCCTCAATGATGATGAACGACCTGGTGGCGATGGGTGTGTTCATATAGACGTATGGGAAAACTACAGCCATCATCAGGAGTGTCACCACAAAGGAGTACAGGTTGTGCCCCACGACGCCATCGAAGGCCGTTCTGGTCTTTTGCGCAACCATCTCCTTTACCACACGCAGATTCACTATTTCTTGTGCAGCCAGACGCTTATCGAATGCGTTCCAACTGGCTTTCATTTCTTCAAGTTCCATGATTCAATGCTTTTAACGGTTTGACATTTTTCTTAATTTCTCTTTAGTACGAAGGAGCTTCACGGCGACGTTGGCCTTTGAAATGCCGAGTATGTCGGCCATTTCCTGATAGCTCCGCTCTTCCAGCCAGAGGAGAATCAGGGCGCGCTCCAGCTTCCCCAGTTGGTTGATGAGACGGTATAGCTCCTGCAGTTCTCCTGTCTGGCTCTCCTCGTCGGCCATGATGCCCGCCACATCAGCTGTCATCGGGATGGTCTGCGGCCGAGTGCCGGAACGGCGGAGGAACGTGATGCAGGTGTTCATGGCAATGCGGTATACCCAGGTGTTGAGTGTGCTATCTCCCCGATAGCGGGGGAAACTCTTCCACAGGTTCAATACCGTCTCCTGGAACAGGTCGTTCAGGTCGTCAGGGCCTTTGGCATACATATAGCACACCTTGTAGATGACGCGCTTCTGCGCCTCAATCATGTTCAGGAATTCCTGCTCTAATTCTTTCGCTTCCATGTCTTGCTCTCTTCGTTACATCCTATTAGTCGCAGGGAAAACGCAAAAATTACAGTTAGAGAGAAAAAAATTGAAAATGATATATTAGTTGGAAAAGAGCGGGAGAGGCAGGGTTGGGGTACTAACTCAGCCAGGTCAGCTTTCGCCAGAGACCCTCCAGTGGCCCACGCTGATGGCCGTTGCGGCCTCCTAAGAACCAGTAGCGGCAGAAGGCATATTGGCCGATGACCATTGCCAAGCCTATCAGCACAGCATAGGTGGTGCCTACCTTATAGTAACAGGCCAGACCATAGTTGTAGAAAACGAAGCAGCCGATGATGGACTGGAGCAGATAGTTCGTGAGACTCATACGACCGAAGATGCAGAGGTGATGTAGTGCACGGCGAACCCCCTTGAAGGCATACCATGCTGAGACGACGGCCGAGACGATCATCAGCAGAATCATGAGGTTGTAGGTGGGACCGAGCCATAAGGCAATGCTTCCGAAATTCACGAAGCTGAGCGTGATGACCAGCACCAGTGAGGCACATAGGATGAGATGCCAGTAGTGCAGATGCTTTCCCTCGTTATAAAAGAGTCGCTGGCGTCCTAACTGCATGCCAAGGATGAAGAGGCAGAGCAACTGCGTCAGCCGGCCGCTGAAAATGTTGTATCGGAAGTTCAGCTCAAAGCCGTACTGAAGGTTCGCCACTGCATTCTCCCAAAACGTGCCGTTCTCATGTACCCCCATGATATAGCCATACAGCTGGAAGAGGGTGGAATTGTCAATGGTCTTGCCCGTCAGCAGGCAGAACAACTCTATGGGTTGGATGGCCAGCAGGCCAATGATGCACCACACGGCTCGTGACGGCAGATAGCTGATGGGGATGAGCACCAGGCCATAGACGGCATAGAGCATCAGGATGTCGCCATCGTAGAAAGCCACGTTGACGAGGCCGAAGCCGAACAGCAGGCACATGCGCCAGGCGAAGCGACCAGCGAACGAGCGTCCCTTCTGCTGCTGATTGTCATTCATGATGAAGAAGCTCAGTCCGAAGAGCATGGCGAAGATGCCGTACATCTTGCCCGACAGCAGCCAGGCCATCACCTGGGCCACCGTCTGGTCAAAAGACAGCGTGTGGAGTATGGGCTTCTGGGTGAAGACGTCGAAGTGCTCCACGGAATGATACAGGATGATGCCAGCCACGGCGATTCCCCTCAGGGCATCGGCCACGTCTATCCGGGTGTTGGGTAGGTTGCGGGTCTTATACATCGGTCAGGGCTTCTTGCTGCTATCGTTTCTTTGGTCCTGGGAGCGCCTTGCAGGTAGTGCGGACAAGGCTTGAAAGATAGTCATGGTCGTCAACGTCGTCAATGTAGAAGTAATCCTTTGCTCCGTCGTAGGGCGGGCGCAGCTCTTCTTTCCGGAGTAATGCACGGCCTGCTTCCGTGGGTTTCAGATAGAAACGATTATCACAGATGAGACCAAAAATCTTGCCATTGCAATAAATGCCATAGTCGCCAAACATCTTCTTGGTCACAATCTCGCCTGCACCACTGCACTGGTCGGCAATATATTGTACAAAATCTGCATCACAAGCCATTTTCACTTCATTTCTGGTTATCAGGGGACGAAGGTACGAAGATTTTCTGAGAATACATAGTATTTCTCGGAAAAACTTCGCAAATAACCAGAATAAACAGGTTGTCTTCAATAGGCACTAGGGTAGCCTCTCATAATTCTTTATTTCCTTTGGCATGACCTTGACCTCCTTCAATTGGGTGGCGTCCTGCATACGGATGGTGAGGGCAGTGTCGGCGGGCTGGACAATATGGTATCTATATCCAGTGCAATTTACGCCTATGGTGGCATCAGGGAATGGCAGCCAAAGCTCGAAGTGGCCATTGCTGT
>CAMNJH010000038.1 GCA_946541275.1 uncultured Prevotellaceae bacterium | reverse complement strand
GCAACCCTCAGTCGATGGTTTACATGAACTTGCAGCCTCCAGCGGGAACAGCCCGGCGATCACCCGCCGGCTGGTGGTCTCTTACACCACCTTCTCACCCTTACCCCTCAACAAGTGAGAGGCGGTCGTTCTCTTCTTCCCTGACCAGCTGTCGCCAACTGCTTCTACTTTCAGAAGTGGAGCGCCCTGTGCTGCCCGGACTTTCCTCCCGTCTGTCAGGACAAGCAAAACGCCCTCCATTCAGACCAGCGACAGACCGGAACAGTGCTTTGAGGCTGCAAAGTTACTAATTTTATTTTAAATTAAGTCATTAAACGAATGCTAAATTTTTTCCGTCTCTAGCAAACAGAGTTTAAAGACCGATTTTGAAATGTTAAAATGAAAGAAAAGAAACAGACATTTTGTCAGTTTCTGATTTTTTGCCTTATATTTGCATCAACGTTTTATAGCAAAACAATAGAAATTAACAAACGCATTATGAATATGAAAAAGATTTTAAATTACGTGGTTCCTGGTACGAGTTTCGTTGCCATCGTTTTCGCCATTGCTGCTTTCAGCAACACACATGCGGCTAATCAGCCATTGCCTGCCAACTCTGAGCGTTTGCCGATGCTTGATGTACAATCAGCTCCTGCCGTTCAGCCAGTCGATTTGACCTATGCTGCTGATAAAGCCTTACCATCAGTGGTGCACATCAAGTATGTGCAGAACTCCAAGATTCAAACCGTAGAGGTGCAGAGCGATCCGTTTGAGGATTTCTTCAATGACCCGTTCGGCGGATTCTTCGGACGTGGCCAGGGAGGCCAGGGTGGTACTCGCAAGCGTCAGGTTCAAACGCCTAAGCGCGAAGCTACGGGCAGCGGTGTGATTATCTCTTCTGATGGCTACATCGTGACGAACAATCACGTCGTTGACGGCGCTGACGAGCTGACTGTCACTTTGGCAGACAACAAGGAGTACTCGGCTCGCATCATCGGTACGGACAATACCACGGACCTGGCACTCATCAAGATTGACGGACGCAATCTTCCTGCCATCGAAATTGCCAATAGCGACAATGTGAAGGTGGGTGAATGGGTGCTCGCCATAGGCAATCCCCTGGGACTGAACAACACCGTCACGGCAGGCATCATATCGGCCAAGGCACGCACATTGGGCGCTAACAGCGTGGAGAGCTTCATACAGACCGATGCTGCCATTAATGCAGGTAACTCAGGTGGTGCTCTTGTGAACACCAATGGCCAGCTGGTTGGCATCAATGCCATGCTTTACTCGCAGACGGGCAGCTATAGCGGCTATGGCTTTGCCATTCCTACCGCCATGATGAACAAGGTGGTGAGCGATTTGAAGCAATATGGAACCGTGCAACGTGCCATGATAGGCATTATGGGCGGCGACGTGAAGAACTACATTGATAGCGAGAAGGAAAAGGGCAACGAAGTGGACCTCGGCACCATGGAAGGCATCTATATTGACCAGGTGACGGAAGAGAGCGCCGCCGAGGAAGCCGGTCTGGAGAAGGGCGACGTCATCATCGAGGTAGACGGTCAGAGGGTGACTAAGTTCGGTGACTTGAGCGGTCTCATTGCCCAGAAACGTCCTGGCGACAAAGTCACGCTTACCTATCTGCACAATAAGAAGAAGCAGACCAAGACCGTCACTTTGCGTAATGAGCAGGGCAACACGAAGGTGGTGAAGAACGCTGACCTGGATGTGCTGGGAGCCGACTTCAGGGAAGTCACTCAGCAGATGAAGGAGCAGCTGGACATCCAGTACGGTCTGGAAATCATCAAGGTGAACAATGGAAAGATCAAGGACGCTGGTCTGCCTAAAGGCTTCATCATCCGTCAGGTGAACGACAAGCCCGTCAAGACTGTTGATGAACTGGAGCAGATTGTGAAGGAAGTCAGCACGTCAAAGGATCCTGTGCTCATCATCAAGGGCGTCTACCCCACTGGAAGGAAGAAGACCTTCGTCGTAGAACTGGGTGAGTAATAATTAGCAAACGACCATTGGACGCTGAACATTGCAGTCCGCCAAATGTTAAAAAAAAACAAGGCACTGCAAATAGTTCAGCGTTCAATGGTTTTAGTTCGATGTTTTTTGTACCTTTGCACGTAAAGACTAGATACTGATTTCACCATGAGACAGCTCAAAATCACAAAATCCATCACCAATCGTGAGAGTGAAGCCCTCGACAAGTATCTTCAAGAGATAGGTAAGGAGGAACTCATTAGCGTGGATGAAGAGGTGGAACTGGCCCAGCGCATCAAGAAGGGAGACCGCAAGGCGCTGGAACGGCTCACACGGGCTAATCTGCGCTTCGTAGTCTCGGTGGCCAAGCAATATCAGAATCAAGGGCTATCACTACCAGATCTTATCAACGAGGGAAACGTGGGGCTGATCAAGGCTGCTGAAAAATTCGACGAGACTCGTGGCTTCAAGTTCATCAGCTATGCGGTGTGGTGGATTCGTCAGAGCATTCTTCAGGCCATTGCCGACCAGAGCCGCATCGTCAGGCTACCATTGAACCAGGTGGGCTGGGTGAACAAGATCAACAGGGCTCTGAGTAAGTTCGAGCAGGAAAACGAGCGCCGCCCATCAGTAGAGGAACTGTCAGAACACGTGGACTTGTCAATTGACAAGATTGATGAGGCCATGAGCGTCAATACCCGTCAGGTATCGGTCGACGCACCTTTTACCGAAGGCGAAGAGAGCTCATTGCTCGACGTGCTTGTCAACTCTGATGCCCCCATGGCAGACCGCCAGCTGGTAATGGAATCGCTGAAAGCAGAGGTGGACCAGGCCCTGAAAAGCCTGAACGAGCGCGAACGCAATATCATTACGGCCTATTTCGGAATAGGACAGCCAGAGATGACCCTCGACGAAATCGGAATGAAATACGGACTCACCCGTGAGCGCGTACGACAAATCAAGGAAAAGGCGCTACGCCGGTTGCGCAACAATAAGAAGAACATACTCAAAGTATATTTAGGACAATAAGGCATTTTTCATGAAAAAGTACATATTATCAGCACTCGGCCTGCTCATGCTGGGCACATGTTTGACAACTATTAATGCACGCAAGCAGCCCGTGCCTAAAATCTACATGTTTGGCATGGCCGCTTCGTTCACCGATACCATTGTACATTTCACCAATATACAGGAGGTTGACAGCGCCTGGATTGACACCAGGAACAACTTCCTGCAAGACCGCGAGGCCTACTCATACCAGTTGCGTGACTACCTGAGCACCCAGCAAGCCATGCCCCAACGTACCTGTATGGTCTTTTACTCCTTGAAACGTGAAAAACTACTCAAGAAGTATCAGAAGATGCAACGCCTCTACACCAAGTCCAAGGACGGGCTAAAGCATTTCGACGTGCGTCAGTTGGATGACCAGCAGTTCCGATTCAAGACCGTATCCTCGGAAATCATTACCGAGGGCGACGCACAATAATAAAGCAATGTGTGTTTTTATAGCATTCCCCTGTAGTTCTAAACAATCATGAGGAGAACTACAGGGGAAAACTTATTCATAGTCATCAATGACGGCATTCATGAAGTCCATCATAGGCTTTGCCGTACGGAAGATGCGCTCCATCTTGTCCAGCCAGTCATCACCTTCGAAAAAGTCCTCTGGAACGTGATGCCAGGCACAATAATCTTTTAGTCGCAAATACTTCACATGGGCATAGTCACGGGGGAAACCAACGGGGCACTGCTTCAGCTTGGCCAGTCCGAAGCCCTGCTTGGAGTCTAGTGCATCCTGCCCATCGCTGGGGGCAAAATCATCCTTGAAAAATTTCTTGAAATCCCTGCTCTCCACGCACCTGAGCCATTCGTCCTCGTTGGCCATGATTTCATTGCGGCAGGCCGTTAGAATGGGCGTGGGCAACCAATAATTACCCACCGCCAGCAGGCAATTGCCGGGCTGCATGTGAATATAGTAGCCACCACGAAGAGCCTTCTTCCCTTTTGCATTGATATAGGCACCGAAATGGTTCTTATAAGGCGACTTGTCAGGCGAGAAGCGCGTGTCACGATAAAAACGGTACAAGCAATCCTTCAGCTGTTGTGTGCCCACTTCAGGGTCGAAGGTCACTATTCGTTGTAATGCCTGCCCTACCCCATGTTCCCATTCGGCCCTGGCGTCTTCATAGTCTGATTTATGGGCAGCAAACCACTCACGATTGTTGTTTGCTGCCACATTATTCAGAAAAGTCAATATCTTTTGGGTATCCATGACGTTTTGACCGAAATCTGTCAACCTCCGAAGTTATCGTACATGATACTTTCGGGATCAACGCCAAGCGAGTCGAGCATGGAGACTACAGCTGCCGACATGGGGCCAGGTCCGCACATGTAGTATTCCACGTCTTCGGGAGCCTCGTGATCTTTCAGATAGGTATTCAGCATCACCTGATGTACGAAGCCCGGAGTGTACTTCACCCCAGCTGCATCAGCCGCGGGATCAGGACGGTCTAGTGCCAGATGGAAGTGGAAGTTGGGGAATTCCTTCTCCAGTCCGAGGAAATCATCCAGGTAGAACACTTCGTTGAGGGCACGTGCTCCATAGAAGTAGTGCATCTCACGGTCGGTAGTGTGCAGGGTCTTCGTCATGTGCATAATCTGTGCACGCAGGGGAGCCATACCGGCACCGCCGCCCACCCAGATCATCTCTTTCTTAGAGTCGAAATGGGGATGGAAGTCGCCAAAGGGACCACTCATGATGACCTTGTCACCGGGTTTCAGTGAGAAGATATACGACGATGCAATGCCGGGGTTCACATCCATGAATCCACTCTTGTCGGGCTTGAACGGCGGTGTGGCAATTCGCACGGTCAGCATGAACACGTCACCCTCTGCCGGATAGTTAGCCATGGAGTAGGCTCGAATAGTGGGTTCTGGGTTCTTACACTTCAGCGGGAACATCTTGAACTTCTCCCATGAAGGTAAATACTCAGCGCCAATGAGGCTCTTGTCGAAGTCCTTGTCGTAGTCGATGCAGTCGAAAGCAGGAATCTTGATTTGTGCGTATGAGCCAGGCAGGAAGTCCATGTGCTCGCCCGGAGGCAGTTGTACCTTGAACTCCTTGATGAAAGTGGCCACGTTCTTGTTGGAGATAACGGTGCACTCATACTCTTTCACGCCAAGGATGCTCTCATCAACGTGTATTTTCAGGTCGCCCTTCACCTTGCATTGGCACCCCAGACGCCATCCGGCCTTGATTTCCTTGCGAGTGAAATGAGGACGCTCTGAATCAAGGATTTCTCCTCCACCCTCCAGAACCTGAACCTTGCATTGTCCGCAACTGGCCTTGCCACCACATGCTGAGGGCAGGAACACGCCATTCTCATTGAGCGTTGACATCAAGCTATTGCCCTGCGGCACGGAGATGGTGCGGTCACCATTGATTTCGATATTCACATTTCCGCTTGGGCTCAAGTATTTCTTAGCGACAAGCAGGATGATGACAATAGCGATGATTGTCACCAGGAAAACTAATATGCTATATAAGATAAACTGTGCCATAATTCCTTTAGATGTTTAGACCCGAGAAACACATCATGGCCATGGCCATGAGTCCCACGGTGATAAATGTAATTCCCAATCCCTGCAGGGGCTTTGGCACGTCGCAATACTGCATCTTCTCACGGATAGCACCCAGCGAGACGATAGCCAGTGTCCAGCCTATGCCCGAGCCAACGGCATAGACCATGGCATCCCAGACGCTAGTGATGGCCTGCGTATTGGTGGGGTCGAGCAGGATGCGTTGTTGCATGAAGAGCGATGCTCCCATAATGGCGCAGTTCACGGCGATAAGTGGCAGGAATATGCCCAGTGCTGCATAGAGCGAGGGGCTGTACTTTTCAACAATCATCTCCACCAGCTGAACGATACCGGCAATCACAGCAATGAAAAGAATGAAGCTGAGATAGCTAAGGTCAACGCCTTCGATGAGACAATCGGGCCCTAACACCTTCGTCTGAAGCAGATAATCCACCGGCACGGTGACGAAAAGCACAAACGTGACTGCCATGCCGAGCCCGAGCGAGGTCTTCACATTCTTCGACACGGCCAGGTAAGAGCACATGCCCAGGAAGAAGGCAAATATCATGTTGTCGACGAAAATCGACCTGAAGAATAGACTAATTGCGTGTTCCATAACTTATTTCTCCTTATAAAAGTAAGCACGATGTACCCAAATCACAATTCCCACGAGGATCAGTGCCATGGCGGGCATGGTCATCATGCCATTGTTGATGTAACCAGCCTCGTAGGCACCGTCAGGAATAATCTGGAACCCCAGCAGGGAGCCACGACCCAGCAACTCACGAACAGCACCGACGATGACCAGAATCATGGCATAGCCCAGGCCATTGCCAATGCCATCGAGGAACGAAGGCCAGGGCTTGTTCTGCATGGCAAAGGCCTCGAGGCGTCCCATCAGGATACAGTTGGTGATGATGAGTCCCACATAGACGGAGAGCTGCACGCTGACATCATAGACAAATGCCTTGAGCACCTGGCTGACGATGGTCACCAGCGCGGCCACCACCACGAGTTGCACGACGATACGTATGCGGTTGGGGATGGTGTTGCGAAGAATGGATATAATCACATTGGCAAAAGCCGTAATCACCGTCACGGCGAGGCCCATCACGATGGCGGGCTTCAGCTGACTGGTGACGGCCAGAGCAGAGCAGATGCCTAGCACCTGTACCAATATCGGGTGGTCGAGGTTCAGCGGATTGGTCAGAGCCTCTTTGTTTTGTTTGCTAAATAGTGCCATAGTTCTTAATTAATAATTAGAAACTAATAATTAGTAATGATGATTACTCTGTTGCCGCCTTGTCGTTACAACAATCGCTATGTTGATCGTGGGAGTGGCAGTCACCGCCTTCTTCCATAGAATGACAGTCACCGCCTTCTTCCATAGAATGACAGTTGCCGCCTTCTTCCATAGAATGGCAGTTGCCGCCTTCCTTCATGGCACAGCAGTCACCACCTTTCTTTGAGCAGTGGTTGCCGCCTTCCTCCAGAGATGCTTTGAAGAACTGGATGGATTTCACCAGTCCAGCCTTGATCATGTCGTTCACGCCATTGGAGGTCAGTGTGGCACCCGTCACGCAGTCCACTTGGGTCTCGGGATCATCAACATTCTTCACTACTGAGAGGGCTACTTCATCGCCATCAAATACTTTCTTGCCGATGAACTTCTCCTGCCAGGCCTGAGAGTCCTTAATCTCAGCACCCAGGCCGGCGGTCTCGCTCTCGTGATTGAAGTAGGCACCATAGACGGTGATTTCGTCCTCACCATGCAGGGCTATATAGCCACTTATGCCACCCCAGAGTCCCATACCCTTCAAGCTCACCACTAGAATCTCTTCTCCGTTAATCTCGCAGGTATAAAACTTCTGGCCGTCTAACTCTTTCTCGTCTTTCACCACCTCGGCATACTTGGCTTCAGCCTGGGCATCGTCAAGGCCACGCAGGTTCAGCGAATTAAGAATCTGCTTCTTCACGTCGAGCGCCACGTTAGCCTCCTGCTTAGCCTTCAACGACGAAGAAACGAAAGCCAGCAGAAAGGCAACGATGACGACAAGAATCGTACTATATATGATAATGTACGCGTTTGAGTTTGTATTCAGTTTACTCATTTTGAACCTCCTCTCTTCATTCGTTTTGAAACATTGCGCTCCACCACGAAATGGTCAATGGTGGGAGCAAACATATTCATCAACAGAATAGCCAGCATCATACCCTCGGGATAGCCAGGGTTCATCACGCGGATGACGATGGCCATGACACCAATCAGCAAACCGTAAATCCATTTGCCTGTTTCCGTGCGGGCTGAGGTCACGGGGTCGGTAGCCATGAAAACGGCACCAAAGGCAAAGCCACCCAGCACCAGATGCTCATACCAGGGAATAACCGTAGAACCGATGGCGGCAAAGAGAGCTGCGGTCAAGGCACCGCCAACAAATACGCTCAGCATGGTCTTCCATGATGCGATGCCCGTAATGAGCAGCAGGCAGGCACCCAGTGCAATGGCGATGACCGAAGTCTCGCCGATAGAGCCGGGAATAAAGCCGCAAATCATGTCACACAACGAAGTGCCGGTGTCAATGGGGTTGATGCCCTGCCCTACTTCGGCCAGCGGCGTAGCTTGTGTGAAACCATCAACCTGCAGAGTCTCACTCAGGTTGTGACCCATGCCAAAAATAGTGTCGTTAGCCACCCACACCTTGTCGCCACTCATCATGGAGGGGTAGGCAAAGAAGAGAAAGGCACGGCATATCAGAGCAGGATTGAAAATGTTCATTCCCGTTCCGCCGAATATTTCCTTACCGATAATAACGGCAAATGCAACGGCTATTGCCAGAATCCAGAGCGGGCAATTCACAGGGATAATCATGGGTATCAGAATACCCGAGACGAGGAAGCCTTCCTGAATCTCTTCTCCCTTCCATTGTGCCCAGGCAAACTCAATGCCCAAACCCACAATGTAGCTCACCAAGATCTTGGGAAGAACGGCAAAGAATCCATAGAAGAACATCTCAAAGAATCCTGTAGTATCAAGGGCGTTGGCTGCCATAGCATTCTGATAACCAACATTGTACATGCCGAACAATAAAGCAGGCATCAAAGCCAGCACCACCATACTCATGATGCGCTTTGAGTCGATGGCGTCATGAATGTGCACACCGTTCTTCGAGGTGCTGTTGGGCACGTAGAGGAACGTCTCGAAACCGTCAAAGAGCGAATGGAAAGCGTGCAGCTTGCCGTCCTTTTCGAAGTTCGGCTTTATCTTATTGAGGTAATTTCTTAATGCGCTCATAGTTTTGTATTTGGCTATTTTATAGTTTCACAAATTACGCATTCTCTTTCCGAAGGTTGTTTAATCCCTCACGCACAATGCGTTGCAATTCCAACTTCGACGAATCAACAAATTCTGCCAAGGCAAAATCCTCAGGACTCACCTCGTAGATGCCGAGCTGCTCCATCTTGTCTATATCACCTGTGATGATGGCCTTGATAAGATACTCACCATAGATGTCCATAGGCAGTACCCGGTCATACTCGCCACTCATGATGATGTGGCGCTCGCCTCCCTTGATTCGGGCATCGAGGGCGTATGCCTTTTTGCCTTGTAGCCAGGAGAAATAGCTGCGGTTGACCGAGAACTGCTTCAGTCGAGGCATGATCCAACCGGCAAACTCATCAGCATCGTCACCTTCAGGAATCACCGTGATTTCGCTGCTGTGAGCGCCGAGGAAGCCGTCCTTCTCTATCTGGCGTCCCGTCAGCACGTTTCCATTGATGATACGCACATGGTGGTCGGCATCATAACTGTTGGCAAGCAGGGTTGCCAATTCCTCACCCACCAGCATCTCTACATGGCAAGGCTTCTTCACTTCGCTTCCACACAAGGCCACCAAACGGCGCAGGTCTACCCTACCCGTGTTGAGCAGACGACCTATGAAGAGCACCACCGTTGGGTCACCAATGGTCCACACCACTTCGCCCTTGTTCACCGGGTCCAAATGGTTCACCTGGACACCCACATTGCCTGCAGGACAAGGTCCATCGAATACTGTCACTTCTGCGTCCTTTATGTTTTCCAACACCGAGCCTTTGCCCAGTCCCAGATAAACTTTGGCAATTTTCGAGAGGGCAGTAATGCCCGTCTGGAAGTCCTGCTCTTGTCCTTTTACTTCAAATTCAAAATCACAGGCCAGGGGCTTGTCGCGCAGAGCGGAGACGAAAATCGCCTTGGGCAGTATTTCCGGATTAGTTGAGATGGCATAAGGCAACTGATTGATATAACCGAAGATACCTGCCTCAAGCAAAGCACTAAGCACAGCCTGGCCATCCATCTTCGTCACGTCTTTCTTGCCAAAGTCCACATAGCTCTGCTCCTTGTCGGCTTCCAACTTCACACAGAGTACTTTTCTTCGCTCGCCACGCTCCACAGCGGTTACCTTTCCGCTGACGGGCGAAGCGAACTTCACTTCTGGATACTGCTTGTTCACGAACAAGGCATCCCCGGCTTTCACTACATCACCTTCCCTGACAACAACCTTTGGAACCACTCCTTCAAAGTCATCGGGAACAAGAGCATACTTCCCATTCGACTTCAAGTTGAGCCTTGATTCCTCGGCTTTGCCCTGAAGATTGATGTTCAAGCCTTTTCGCAGCTTAATTACATTCACCATTATTGTTATAGTTTGATAAAATCTTGCTTAGCGTGTGCAAAATTAATAATTTTTAGGAAGACAGCGAAGAAATAATCTATGAAAAATGAGAGAATGAAAAGTTTTTGTCGTACTTTTGCAACACAAAAGTAATATGTGACAGCCAATTGTCACATCTACATGACGAAATCTTGAAGAAACTCAAGCATATTATCAGCTGGACTATATGGAGCCTGTTGGCTCTGTATGTGTTGCTTATTGTGCTTATCCACGTGCCCTCAATCCAGTCCTGGATAGGCCAGCAGGTTGCCGATGCCATCAGCCAGAAGCTCAATACTGAAGTCTCTGTAGGGCGTGTTGACCTGGGATTCTTCAATCGTCTTATCATTGACGATGTGGTGGTCCACGACCAGGCATCAGAGAAACTGCTGCATGCCCGGCGCATGGCTGTGAAGATGGAACTGATGCCGCTTCTCAATGGGCGCTTCAACATTTCGTCAGCTCAGCTCCTTGGCACACAGGTAAGACTCTACCGCGACAGTGCCAATGCCGTTCCCAATTACCAGTTTGTCATCGATGCACTTTCATCCCCAAAGAAGGATGAGCCCTCCAGGATGAACTTGCACGTGGGGTCTCTGATTGTGCGCAATTTGTCAGTGAGCTACGACCAGAACGATGCTCCCCTGACGCCAGGTCGCTTCAACACCCGTCATCTGAAGTTGTCTGACGTCAGTGCTCATGTATTGCTTCGAACTATGACGCCTGACACGCTGAATATCAACGTGAAACGACTGTCGCTGAACGAGCAGTCTGGACTCGCCCTGAACCATCTTACATTCAAACTCGAGGGCAACCGCCGAGGAGCACAGTTGACGGGGTTCAACCTGAAGCTTCCTCATTCAAACTTGGCCATTGACAGTCTGTCTGCTACTTATCTGCCTGACCAGATACCCACATCTGTTCAATATGCAGTTCCCCACCTCACTGCCACCATCGCCCTCAGTGACTTTGCAAGCCTTCTTCCTGAGCACTTCCCTGTCCACCATTCCTTCAACATCGACACTTCCATCGGCGGGACGTTTGACGGTTTCGACTGTCAGCATCTGCACATTAATAGCCCCGACGATTTCCTTACACTCAATGCCTCAGCCCGTCTGTCAAATGAGGGTGAATGGGATGCTGACATTGATCACCTCTCAGCCTCTGAACGTCTGTTTACCGAACTTCACGAGCTGTACCCTACCCTGCCTTCTTTCCTTCAGCACGTAGGCGTTTTTCAGCTGAGCGGGCTGTTGCGTGGCACAGGCGAAGATGTTTCAGCCATGGGAAACATCCATACCGGAATTGGGTCCCTGGCATGGAAAGGAACTACAAACGTCGACGGTACCTTGTGGTCGGCACACGTCGATACCGACAGTCTGGACATACAGCGCCTCACGGAACAGGCCAATCTGGGGCTGCTCACTGCCAAGCTGGATTTAAGTGCTTCCAACGGCGTCATAACCATTCAAGGCGATGTGCCACGTGTTGATTTCAAAGGCTATAGCTACCATAACCTGACGCTCGATGGTGTCTACAGCCCTGCCCGGATAGCAGGGAAACTGAATATTGACGACCCTTATCTGCAGGCTGATGTGGAAGGCTCGTTCGAGAATGATGACGTGCCCCATATCAGGCTCACCGGCTTCATTGGCTCCATTGCTCCGCAGGCACTCCATCTGGCTGACCGCTGGGGGGCTGCCACGTTCTCAACGGTGGTCGATGCCGACTTCACTGCCACTTCACTGGCCGATGCCCAGGGCACCATTGACCTTGATGATTTCATCATGGTGCAAAGCGACACTGCACGCTATCATCTGGACAACCTGCACATCCGTTCGGGTTATTCTGATGAACGCCACTATCTGCGACTGAACAGCGACTTTGGCGAGATGCTGCTCAGTGGCCAATACAATTTCAACACGCTGCCACAGAGCTTTGCCACCCTTATTCCCATGCTCAAGGACCAGATCAAGTCTGATGCTAACCATGAGAACAACTTTAACATTTCCATGCAACTCACTGACAGTCATTGGATGCAGCAGCTGTTGGGCATCGGACTTGATCTGGAAGGCCCGCTCAGTCTGGAGGCCGACATCAACGATGTGGAGCAGCAGATTTCCATGAAAGCCGCTGTACCCTCATTCAGCTATGGCACGGGGCGCTACCGCCAGGTCAACCTACTTTTTAACACCATGGGCGACAGCGCCCAGTGCATCCTGAACGTGACACGGCTCACAGCCAAGGGCGCCCCACTCTACCTGAAACTGGACGCGCAGGCTAACAAAGAGCAGTTGCAGTCCACCCTGTCCATGAGCAACGATGGCACCGACGGGGGGACTATCCACACCGTCACACGCATTTATAACAATGACAACGGCCAGCAGGAAGTCCACATGCGCGTGCTGCCCTCACACTTCGTGATGAAGGGCTCCTCTTGGGAACTTGAGCCCTGTGACATTCTGTACTCCGAGAAACGGCTCATGATTGACGGTTTCACACTGCATCATGACGATGAACATATCATCATCGATGGCATTGCCTCAACACAAGCCTCCGACTCGCTGCTGGTCGACCTCCGTGGTCTCGATGTGGCCTATATACTTGACCTGGTCAACTTCAGCTCCGTGAAGTTCGACGGTCGTGCCACCGGACAAGCCTACGTCACCCATGCCTTTAGCACTCCCGATGCTTGGGCCGACTTGACCGTCGATGAATTCCTGTTCCAGGGGGCGCCCATGGGAACGCTGGAGGCTCATGCTGCCTGGGATGCTGACGAGGGCCAGATCAACCTGGATGCAGCCATCGACGACGGTGCTGATGCCCAGACCTTTGTCGACGGATTCGTGTCGCCACTTCGTAAGGAGATTGACCTGGGAATCCGTGCCCGTGGCACCAGCATAGGCTTCGTCCATTCCTTCACCAAGAGCTTCCTTAGCCGGGTGGAGGGCCATTGCCATGGCGACGTGCGAGTACATGGCCCGCTGAGTCACATCAACCTCACGGGCGAAGCCTCCGTCAACGGGCAGGTATCTGTTTCCCCGTTGGGCACTTCCTACACCTTCCACGACAATGTGGTCACCCTGTCACCTGGCGTCATTGCCCTCAATGATTTCAAAGCCTATGACCGTGATCAGCATCAGGCAGTACTCAATGGTACTATTAACCACCACTATCTCAAGAACTTCACTTTCGACATGGAGGTCGACGCCGTTAATCTGCTGGCTTACGATTTTCCACAAATGGAAGCGGGCAGCACTATTGGCGGTACCATCTGGGCCAATGGTCAGGCGGTCATGAGAGGCAGGCCTGGCGAGGTCGTCATCAACTGCGACGTGTCGCCAGCTCCCGGCTCTGTCTTCATCTACAATGCGGCTAATCCCGATGCCATCAATCGTCAGCAGTTCATCACCTTCACCAGCAAAGAAGAATCTGCACGGTTGGTACAGCAGACTGATGCCAGCCCCCTGTCAGCTACGCCCTATTCTCCACGATCACAGTCGGGCGACCTGCGAATGAACCTCCGCATCAATGCCAATCCCAATGCTACGCTCCGGCTGCTCATGGACCAGCACTCTGGTGACCAGATAACTCTGAATGGTACGGGTGTGCTACGGGCTTCCTATTATAATAAAGGACCGTTCCAGATGTTTGGAACCTACAATGTGGAGCGCGGCACCTATAGCATGACCATTCAGAACATCATCAAGAAGAATTTCCAGTTCCAGGATGGCAGCTCACTCGTCTTTGGTGGCGATCCTCTGCAAGCCGCCCTCAACCTGAAGGCTCAGCACACCGTGAATGGCGTGACGCTGACCGATCTGGGACTGGGTAACTCTTTCACCAATAACACCATTCGTGTAAACTGCCTAATGAACATTTTGGGCACTGCTGGCGAGCCCCGCGTGGAATTCGACCTGGAGATGCCTACCGTCAACAGCGAAGAACAGCAGATGATACGCTCCATCATAGCCAGTGAGCAGGAACTGAACCAGCAGGTGGTCTATCTGCTGGGCATAGGCCGCTTCTACACACAGGGGGCTAACAATGCCTCCACACAATCCTATGGACAGACTGAACTGGCCATGCAAAGCCTGCTCTCGGGTACCGTGTCGTCGCAAATCAATCAACTGCTATCACAGGTCATCAAGAACGACGACTGGAACTTCGGTGCCAACATCTCAACGGGTAATGAGGGCTGGCACAATGCTGAGTACGAGGGCCTGGTGAGCGGACGTATGCTGAACAACCGCCTGCTCATCAACGGTCAGTTTGGCTACCGTGATAATGCCACTAGCGCCACCCCCTCTTTCATTGGCGATTTCGACATACAATACATCCTGACACCTGGTGGCAGCCTGGCGTTGAAAGCTTACAACCAGACCAATGACCGATATTTTACCCATTCGTCACTCAATACCCAGGGCATTGGCATCATCATGAAGAAGGATTTCAACGGCCTGCAAGACTTGTTCACCCACCGAAGGAAGAAACAAAAATAAGTTTTTTGTATTTACTCAAAACCCTTCACTTTGTGCTTATTTCGCTGGCTGATAAGTGTTTACAGTGAACAGTTGTCTCATTGTCTTTTCTTGCCCAGCTCTTATTATCATGTTCTTCCCCTATTCCCCTATTCTATTATTTTGGCATGAATTTGTTTTTCTCTGTAGTCCGTCGCCTGGTCGTAATTTGGCGTTGACTTTTTCCAAAACGGCGCCGCCAAATTTTCAAAAGTCGGCTCCCCATGAGTAGATGGGGACACTATTCTGTTGCCAGCGGTCACCTCATTTTCTCACCTCATGTGCCAACTTTTTAGATAAGCGCGGTGTCCTTTTTACTAACCCTTCACTGGAATACTTTGAAAGACAAGAGGTTAAAGCGAAAGTGAAGAGTTTGGTCGACAAAAGTTATTCCAAATGAAAGACATTCAAAAAAAATATTTGTATCTTTGCACTCAGATAGTACATGTCCTAATAGAACACTCTTAACAAAGACCGTTTATGAAATACGATAATAGCAATCCGAATAATCAGAATAATCTGAGCAATCAGAGTAATCTGAATCATCAGAATAATCAGAGTAATCTGAATCATCAGAATAATCTGAGTAATCTGAACACCCCCATGCCCCCCAATGATCAGAATCCTCCAAGGACCTTTCTCCCCCAGCATGGCCACTACCGCCAATTGAGGGTGTACCAGGTCACAGAGATCATCTATGACATCACCTTCTACTTCACCCAGCACTATCTGCAAAGGGGAGACCGCACCACTGACCAGATGGTGCAAGCAGCCCGCTCTGGCAAGCAGAACATTGCTGAGGGAAACCAGGCAGCAGCCACATCGAGTGAGACGGAAATCAAACTGACCAATGTGGCGAAAGCCAGTCTGGAGGAATTGCTCGACGATTACGAAGACTATCTGCGGGTGCGTCATTTACCACAATGGGGCAACCTCCATCCGCGTTATGAGAAAATGCGTCAGTATGCACGGAGTGAGCAAATCAAGAAGGACTATGCCCAAGTCGTCCAAAAGATGAACGATGAGGAGATTGCCAACCTGTGTATCACGCTGATTCACCAAGCCATGTATATGCTCCACAAGCTACTCATCACCATGCAGAATCGGTTCGTTACTGAGGGTGGCATCAAAGAAAGGATGTTCCAAGCACGAGTGAATTATAGGAATTGGCAGAATCATCAGAATTCTCAGAATAATCAGAATACTCAGAAAAATCAGAATACTCAGAAAAATCAGAACTAGGAGGAAGCGAGAAGGGATGACAGCTATTTCTGTCACCCCTTCTATTCTTTCCCATTTCAAAGCCGGAGTCACTTCAGCCAGCGGTTCAGCCAGTTGAAGTATGTTCGCTGCCAAAGAATGCCGTTCTGAGGTTTCAGCACCCAGTGGTTCTCATCGGGGAAGATGAGCAGCTGGGCCTCAATACCCTTCATGCGGGCTGCGTTGAAAGCACTCATGCCCTGAGTGGCGTTGATGCGATAGTCCTTCTCGCCGTGAATGCAGAGGATGGGCGTATCCCATTTGTCCACGAAGCGATGTGGCGAGTTGGCATAGGTCTTCCGTGCATTCTCTGTCTGGTCACGGTTCCAGAAGGCATCATCATATTCCCAGTTAGAGAACCAGTTCTCCTCAGTCTCCGTGTACATAGCCTCCAGGTTGAAGGCACCGTCGTGAGCGATGAAGCACTTGAAGCGTCCCTCATGGTGACCAGCCAGATAGTAGACTGAGAAGCCACCAAACGAAGCCCCCACACAACCCAGCTTATTCTTGTCGACGTAGGGCAGGTTCTGAGCAGCGTCGTCAATGGCCACCATATAGTCGCTCATGCACTGACCGGTCCAGTCGCCACTGATTTCTTCCAGCCATTCCTGTCCGAAGCCAGGCAGGCCGCGACGGTTGGGGGCAATGACGACATAGCCCTGCGAGGCCATGATCATGAAATTCCAGCGATAGCTCCAGAACTGGCTGACGGGGCTCTGCGGCCCGCCCTCGCAGAACAGCAGTGTTGGATATTTCTTGGTGGCATCGAAATGAGGCGGTAGTACAATCCAGTAGAGCATCTGCTGCCCATCGGACGTCTTCACCCAGCGTGAGTCCACTGAGGGCTTGGCCAGTTTGTCCAGGATGTGCTTGTTCTCAAAGGTCAGCTGCTGTACGATGGTTTTCTCTGGCTTCTTGATGTTGGGTGTCACCACGTAGAGATCGGCCGGTTCAGTGAAGCTGTGGCGCTCCATCAGCAACTGGCGGCCATTGTTCAACAGCTGCACGGAGCCCCAGTCGGCACAGTCATTTGTAAGTTGAGTGGCAGCAAAGTTTCCTTTCTTGTCGAACGTGACGGCATAGAGGTTCTCCGTGGCATGCCAGACGCCGATGAAGTAGAACAAGGCTTCCTTGGGATTGTCGCTCCAGCAGAAGTCGTCCACGTTGGAGTCGAACGTCTCGGTGAGATAGGTCTTCTCGCCAGTCTCCATATTGTAACAACACAGACGCTGGCGGTCGGCCTCATAGCCATTGCGCTCCATGGAGAGCCAGGCTACGAAGCGGCCATCGGGTGAGAACTTCGGGTTCTGGTCGTAGCCCACATTGTTCTTCAGGTTCTCCCTGGCGTTCACAGACTGGTACTTCATGGTTTTTGTCGGGTCAATTTTGGGTTCCACGTAGTTGGCGGGCTTACAAAGGTTGCGCACCATGTCGGCCGGCTTACTGCCACCACTCTTCCAGCTCTGCCATTTCTGCAAATCAAAGAGGAAAATATCGGAATCAGTGGAGATGCTATACTCGAGCCCCGTCTTCGGGCGGCAAGTGTAGGCCACATAGTGGGAACTGGGGTCCCAGCATAGCTGCTCGATACCACCGAAAGGCTCCATCGGGCACTCGTAGGGAAGACCTTCCAGCATGTCAGCTTCTTTCTGTATGCCCTCACTGGTAACCTGGGCAATGAAGGGATGCTGGATGCTTTCCACGTAGTGGTCCCAGTGGCGGTACATCAGATCGGTGACCAGACGACCAGTAGCCTTGGGCAGATCATCGGGATTCTTCTGGATGATGTCGTTGAAAGGGATGCTCTTCAGCAACACCACGGCCTTGCCATTGGGAGCAAAAAGGAAGCCTTCCACTTCCCCACCCGTCTGTGATAGTTGCTTGCGTTCCGTACCGTCAATCTTCATCTGCCACACTTCGCCACCGGTAAGGAAAGCAATGTGGTCGTTGTCCAGCCAGGCAGCATCCGTCTCATTCTTGGCTCCACTGGTCAGCTTCCTCACGTCATTGCCATCGGCGTTCATCATAAAAAGCACATGGTGGCTCTTGTTGTGTTTCACACTGTAGTAGCCCACCTGATAAACGATGTGCTGCCCGTCGGGCGAAGCACTGTAGCCACTGATGCGTCCCATGGCCCACAGGGCTTCGGGCGTCATCAGGTCGCCTTGCAACTGAATGTTCTGTTTGCCTATGTTCACGGTTTCTTGAGCTTTCATGCTGCCGTTTGCCCCCATCAGCAGGGCTGCAGCAATAATGGTAAATAATCTTTTCATACGAGTCTGTTCTTCTTTCTTTTATGTTATAGGTCGCAAAGTTACGAAATAAGTGAGAGAAAAAGAAAGAAAAATGGGTTTTTCTTTTCCTTCCGGAGAGAAAAGTACAATCGGTAAGGCTAAAACAGGAAACGCACTACTAGCGGCAAATGGTCGCTGAAGCCGTCGCGCTGATAACGAAATCCGTGGAACGTGCGGCGGGGTTTCATGCCTCCATACGAGGTGTCGGCTTCCAACAGGAATGGAGCATCGTTAATATATGTTCGCTCTACGTGAGGGCTGAGTACCGGCGAGACCAACACATGGTCTATGGACTGCCATTCTCCCTGATATCGGTAAGTACCCTTGGCCACCTTGTGAATTCCTGTGGTCTGAGCCGTGACATTCATCAGTCCGAATTGTGACAGCATGGTCAGGGAAGGGCTCTTTGCATAGTCGTTGAAGTCGCCAGCCACAAGAATATTCTTTCCACTAAGTGGCTGAAGGGCAGCTAGGAGAACTTGCATCACCTGGTGGCGGAAAGGGCGGGTTTCCAACTCGCCGTCATAACGACTGGGCGCATGCACCACGAAGACGTGGAGCGTATCGCCACTGGCCGTCTCACCCTGCACGTAGAGGATGTCGCGCGTGGGCCGCATGTCTTTCAGAGGTGCAACGCTGAGGTAGTCATAGCAGAAAGGACGGAAGCTGGCAGGCTGGTAGAGCAATGCCACATCGAGTCCTCGAACATCGGGTGAGCAGGTCATCAAATACTGGTAGCCTGCTCCACGAAGCAGCGAACGACGGGTAAGGTCGCGCAGCACCGTGTCGTTCTCTACTTCTACCAACGCAACGAGGTCGGGCAATTCGTCGGCGCACGACAGAAGCTCCTGGCCGACGGTATTCAGTTTGTGCCAATAGCGGCTGCGCGTCCAGTGGCGCTGGCCATCGGGGGTAAATTCAGCATCCTCCTTCCCCTCGTCGTGACTATAGTCGAACAGGTTCTCGCAGTTCAACTCCACAAACGTGAGGAAGGAGGATAGCAGAAGGGATAGTATCATTTAGCAGACCTTTTCCAGTCGCTTCATCATGGCAAACATGAAGATGGCAGCTACGAGGCAGACGGCTGTGAAGACACTCCAGCACACCCAGAGGGGAACAGCGCCCCAAAGCAGGCCACCCACGACGACGAGCTGGTTGCCAATGGCGGTGGCCACGAACCAACCGCCCATCATCATTCCCTTATACTTGGGAGGTGCCACCTTCGACACAAAGGAGATGCCCATAGGCGAAAGCAGAAGTTCGCCAAAGGTGAGAATGAGGTAGACGCCGATGAGCAAGTTAGGTGTCACGTCAGCCACATGCATACCCACAGGATTGCCGTCAGCACCTATCTCCGTCTGAGGCATAGGCAGACCGAAGGAGAAAATCATCATCACGCCATAAGCAATGGCTGCTACAATCATACCATATGCAATCTTGCGCGGTGCCTTAGGCTCCTTGCCCTTGGCGGTCAGCGAACCGAAGATGGCCATGGAAACCGGTGTCAGAGCTACCACATAGAAGGGGTTGAACTGCTGGAAGATAGGAGCGGAGATGCTCACTTCGCCTGTCAGACGATAGTACTTCCAAACCAGCAGGGCCAGTGCAAGAACAATGACGCCAGCGGAGATGCCCTTACCTTTAGCCGTTTTGCTCTGGAAGAGCGAGAAGGCTGCATAGACAATGAAAATGATAAGTACAAGGTTCACCACATCGAAAGCCATACTCTCAATGCCTGTTGAACTCTTGGCAGTGAACTCATCAGCAAAATAGGTCAGCGAAAGACCGTTCTGGTGGAAAGCCATCCAGAAGAAGATAACGACCGCGAACACCAGGCATAGGGCCACAATACGCTGCTTGGTCTCTTCCTTGGTCAGCTCGGGTTCTGCGCTGGCAGCAGCAACGTTCTGCTCCTTCTTGCCACCCTCGGTGTGACGGAAGGTGCTGCGGAAGAAATAGTAGATGGCAATGGAGATGATGAGCGAGGCGCATGCCACAGCAAAGGCAAAGTGATAAGCCTCGCCAGGAGCCGTATAGCCCAGCACATCACGAGCATAGTCAGAAATCTTGATGGCTGCCGTGGGAGCGAAGAGAGCACCAATGTTGATAGCCATATAGAAGATGGAGAAGCCCGAGTCACGCTTGTCTGCATACTTTGGATCGTCATAGAGGTTGCCCACCATCACTTGCAAGTTGCCTTTGAATAAGCCTGTGCCAAAGCCGATGAGAAGCAGGGCGCCCAGCATGACAACAAGGGCAGTGGTATCGCCGCCCATGGGAACAGAGAGTAGCAGATAGCCGGCAAACATAATCATGATACCCGTGGTGACCATCTTGCCAAAGCCGAACTTATCAGCCATGATACCGCCAATGAGCGGGAAGAAATAGACCAGCATCAGGAACGAGCTGTAAATAGTACCTG